>CAKZMA010000057.1 GCA_937127375.1 uncultured Coleofasciculus sp.
TAGTCCATAATCCCGTTATGCAGGTTAATCTTTAGTATAAGGCGTCAGAGGCTTTTTATCCTGTTTTTTAGTTTGAGACTATTATACTAATACATAGAATCCTGCAAATAATTCCATAGCCCTCAAACCCTTACACTAAGACTTAGCTTGCTTCTTTTCGGGAGCAGGTCTGACGATCTCAGCCGTTAATTTTTATTGTGCCTACCTACTGATCATTGCCATACAATTTAAGTTTATCTTGACAGCGTTTGAGATAAATCTTTGCCACATTATCATCAGGATTTTGTCGCAGACATTCCTCAAACCCCTCTATCGCTTTCCTGTAGGCGTTGAGGTTGTAGTAGGAACAGGCTTCGATATAGGTTTGCAGGGTGGCTATCTTCTGGGCTTTGATACTAGGCAAATCAGCATCAAAGATTTCATAAACTGTTACTAATTCCGATTTACCTTTAACTTTCACTTGATCAACCTGACGAATCGCATAATTGGTTGGATTTTGCAAGCGAGAAAATGTATGCTGAGAGATTAACAACGATACGCCATACTCTTTCGTCAGGCTTTCAATCCGAGAGGCTAAATTCACGGCATCACTAATCACAGTTCCATCCATCCGGTTTTGTCCGCCAACTGTTCCCAGCATCAAATATCCGGTATTAATGCCAATGCCATTTTGAATGGGTTTATAACCCGACTTCCCACGATGTTCATTATAGTCAGCAAGGCGCTGCAACATGGCAATTCCAGCTTTTACGGCATTATCCGCTTCCCCACTAAACAATGCCATAATCGCATCACCAATATATTTATCAATAAACCCCTGATGTTCAGTAATTGCAGGTTCCATGCGGCTAAGGTAGGAATTGATAAACTTAAAGTTATCCTCTGGGGTCATACTTTCGGAGAGGCTGGTGAATCCGCGAATATCGGAAAACAGCACTGACATTTCTAGCTGCACCTGATCCCCTAATTCCACATCAACAATACTGTTTTTCTCTAAAAACTGGAGGAATTGACGCGGTACAAATCGCTGATAAGCTTGGTTGAGTTGAGCCAGTCTATTTTCATTTTCTCGAACTTCTGTAAACAGTTTTGAATTTTGGATTGAGATAGCCGCTTGTCCTGATAAAAGTTTTAATAGTTCCACTCGTTCGGGAGTAAACACTCCAGTCGTTGAATTATTTTCTAGGTAAACAATACTAACCAGTTGACCTTGATTAATCAGGGGAACGCACAGAATTGACTTTGGCTGATTGTCTCGAATGTAAGCATCATGAGTAAAGTTACCTTCGCGGGTTGCATCATCTAATACCACACTGTCTTTTGTTCGGGCGACATAATTGACAATGGCTTGTGAGACAACCTGAGAGTTCGCTACAGGAATTGATTGCAACACGGTTACTTCCTCTGAATCAATATTTCCTGCTGCTTCAATCAGTAGTTGTCCATGATATTCTAAAATCAGGTAGCCTTTTTGCGCTCCAGCATTCTCAATCAGAATTTTCATCAAGCTAGATAGTAACTTATCTAATAGGATTTCACCAGAAATTGCTTGTGAAGCTTTGATCACTGTGGTGATATCGAGATGTGATGTTGAATGATTTCCCGTTTGAGTTGTAACAGTTTGATTGTCTTGAGTTTCTGATTGATGGATAGATAATAACTGGGGATATCGCGTTTCTAAATCTCTGACCTTCGCTTTAGCGCCCCATCGCTGATACCAGTAACGCGCCTCCTGCATATAAGCTTTGGCAATTAGCTCTTTTCCTTTAGACAGATAAAACTTAGCAGCAAGTTCGTAAGCGAGAGCAGCTTCATTAATATAGTCGTTTTCCTTGGCGAGAGCAATGGCGCGATC
>CAKZMA010000058.1 GCA_937127375.1 uncultured Coleofasciculus sp.
CTTCACTCATCTGGATGGGTTATCTAGAACGTCTAGGAATAAAGCCTAGGGTAGTCGGGGGTCACAGCCTTGGTGAATTGACAGCTTTTCACGCGGCGGGAGCTTTTGATCAAAAGGCGTTGCTTTGTCTGGCTGGGATTCGGGGGCGTGCGATGTCAGCACATACATCTGAGACTGGCGTGATGGCTAGCTTGGCTTGTTCACAAGAGCAAACATCAGAACTCTTACAACGAGTCCAGGGAAATGTCGTAATTGCGAACATTAATAGTCCCAAACAAGTAGTAATTTCTGGGGATAAAGCTAGCGTTGAAAAGGTGATAAAACTGGCTCAAGATGAGGATATCCAGACACGCTTGCTTCCTGTTTCTAATGCGTTTCATTCCAAATTTGTCGAAGCGGCGGCAGAAGAATTGCGAACTCAAGCTCCAGTTCCAGAGAGGCTTGGTCAAACCCAAGTACGATTAGTCTCTAGTGTCAATGGCACAAAGGTAGAGGCGGGGATGCAACTACGTGAACACTTTGGGGAGCAGGTGACAGCACAAGTAGATTTTGTGTCCTTAGTCAAATCAATGTCCTCTGAAGGCGATCTGCTGCTAGAAGTGGGTCCGGGTCGAGTGCTATCAGGTTTAGTGAACAGTATTAATGAAGGGAGCCGTCCTACCTGTTTACCTGTTGAAGCTAAACCCGGGCAAGATAAAGATATAAATACCGTTTTAGCCAGCATTTTTGTCAACGGCGGTGTAATTAATTGGTCAGTTCTTTACGAAAATCGGCTAGTCAAACCCTTTGTTGATCCTAGCGATCGCATCTTTATCGAAAATCCTTGCGAACGACCATTCCCAGAAGTAAATGGGAGTCTGTTACCGATTGATACGACATCGGGGAAATGGAGCAATTTCCAATTGTCGGATACAGCCAAAATTCCACCGCAACAGCTAGCTGATTATCTTGCCCAGCGAGGTAAGTTTATTGAACAGGTAATTTTAGCTGACTTACAAACGTTACCCTACTCTCTACCAACTGGGAATGGGAATGGTGCAACCCCAGTTGACAATGGGCAAAAGCAGGTAGAACCCGTCACGCCTCCGGTTAGCCGCAATCGGGACAATGTTGAGTCGATTTTGATTAATTTAATTGCCCAAGAAACCGGATTTCCGCCGGAAACCATTACCTTAGAGTCTCGCTTACTGGATGATCTCAATTTAGAGTCGATTAAAGCGGGAGAAATTATTGCCGCTGTTGCGACGGAATGCGGTGTTGCTGGGAAAATTGACCCGTCGGCTTGGACCAATTCGACTTTAGCAAAAATTGTCGCAGCTATTCGCGAGGTTATGGAGGATGAAACGCCAGAGCAGATAGCCAACTCTACTCCAAAAACCGAAAAAATTGAAGCGATTCTTAGTAGACAAGAGAACTGGGTGCGTAACTTTATTATTCAGTATGTCCCAGAAGAAATACCTCTGGTGCAACCCGTGGCAGAGTCTTGGGTGGGCGACAAAGTTCTCATCGTCTGCGAACCCACGGAAGTCGATTTAGCTGAGGCAATGGCTAATTTGCTTTCTAGTTATGGTTGTGGAGTTGAAACAGTATCCTTTGGGGAAGCACGAGAGCAATCATCGCTCCCAGGGGCTGAGTTTACCCACTTGATCGCCTTATTGCCACGCACACCTAGTCCGGAAAAGGATCGCTTATCTGTCTTGGTAGAACGGTTGCAAGCTATAGCCACACCGCCAGAGAGCAAGGAAGAGGGTAAACCAACCAGCATTGTCTACATTCAATTTGGTGGGGGCTACTTTGGCACTCATGCACCGATAGCGGACATTGAGCAATGTTGTACTAATGCATTTGCGGCTAGTCTTCATTTGGAACGCTCCGATGTCAAAGTGCGAGTAATTGATTTCGATCCCGCTGTTGTACCCACCGTACTAGCAGAACGCGCGATCGCAGAAATGGTGACAGCAGATAGCTACATTGCCGTGGGATATAATGCCCAAATGATACGACAAATCCCCCGACCCTTTGTACAAGAACCAGCGGAATACGAAAGCCGTGCGATCGCTTGGTCATCGGAGGATATCATTCTGGTTACTGGAGGTGCTAAAGGGATTACTTCTGAATGTGCTTTGGCGTTAGCTGCGGAAACAGGAGTAAAAATGGCACTCGTTGGTAGTTCGCCTCCTCCTAATCTAGGAGCGTCGAATGAGATCAATCATACCCTGGAACGCTTTAATTCTAAGGGATTAACGGCTCGCTATTATCAATGTAATATTGCTGACTCTGAAGCCGTGAATACTCTAATCCAGCGCGTACACCAGGAAATGGGGCAGATTACTGGGGTGATTCACGGTGCGGGTATCAATAAGCCAAGAATGGTGGATAAAGTATCGACACAAGACGCCGTGGCGGAAATTAGTCCCAAACTTCAAGGAGCGATCAACCTCTGTCAAGCTCTGCAAGATCATCCCCTGAAACTTTTTGTCGGTTTTAGTTCACAAGCAGGGATCAGTGGATTGCCTCGTAACGCTTGGTATAGCTTCTCGAATGAAGCGATGACGCAGCTCCTGCGACGCTTTCAGGCTGAACATCCAGCTACTTCGGTGATTTGCATTGCCTATGGCTTGTGGGAAGAGAAAGGGATGGGAGTCAATACAGGAGGTCATCGATATATGGTCACACAAGGATATGGTGCAATCTCCATAGATGAAGGTGTGCGTCGATTTGTTGAGCTAGTCAACAAGAATCCTGGTGATACTCAGATAGCAGTTATTGCGCGACTCAATAATAAGATCTCTAATACCTGGCGTCCTTTGTCATCTTTTTCTACCATCCCTAATACTTTAAGATTTTTGGAGAATGTTGTCCATTTTTATCCTGGAGTCCAAGCGGTATCTCACGTACACCTTAATCTTGAACGGGATTTTTACCTCAAAGATCACATATACAAGGGAACATATTTATTCCCAACTGTTTTCGGTTTAGAGGCAATGGCTCAAGTTGTTGCTTACGTTACGGGTGAAGATAATTTTGAGGCAATTCGCATTGACAATATTAATCTCAAACAAGCCATAACTGTCAATCCTGAACAGGGCATGACTATTGAAATTCACGTTGAGGTGCTGGAAAAAGAGTTTCCAGAAGAGTTACGCCTTGTTAAAGCAGGAATCAGGACGGCTCAGACCGGATTTTCCATGGATCATTTTTCGGCTACCTTTGTTCTAGGTATTGAAACAGAAGCCCCTCAAGAAACTGTAGAATTCCCGGAAACACCCCTCGACATTCGTCCTCAAGAGGATCTTTACGATTCACTGCTCTTTCAGGGTCTTTTATTCCAGCGATTAAAACAGTTTTATTTGCTGAAAACTCATTACGCTGTATTCAGCGTAGAAAGACAATCTCAAGAGAATCAAACCGAACCAAATCGTTGGATTTTAGGAGATCCCTATTACCGAGATGCTCTGCTACAAGGAGGTCAACCTACTATTCCAAAAGATTTATCTTTGCCCATTGGCATTGAAAGTTGGCAAATCTATAAACCGAAACAAGAAGATGGCTTATTTCTCACAACTAGTGTTATTCACCATTGCCAAGATCAAGTCTATTACACGACTGTTTTTGCTGTTGATCAAGAGGGTAAAATAGTAGAAAAACTGAATGGCTATCGATTGCGAATTTTAGAACATATTGAAGACAATCCAACAGCGGAGGAATTAGCTAACCCAAATCATCGGGATGAGCAAATTTTACAGAAAAAGCTGGAAACAATTTCTCGTAGCTTTGGGGTAAAAGCTCCAGAGGTATCCATCGTAAACACTCCGGAATTACATCAATTACCTACTATAGAACGTC
>CAKZMA010000059.1 GCA_937127375.1 uncultured Coleofasciculus sp.
GGATATTCCTTCCACAATGAAGTGGTGTGATGTAGACTCTGGTGATTGCCATTTCCCAAAATCAGGTGATCCACTAAAGGTGTTTCGATTAGCAGCGCCCCCTGCAAAAGCTGTTTGGTCAAAGAAATGTCATCCTCAGAAGGTTCAACACTACCCGTTGGATGACTATGCCCTACAATAAACCGCGTCGCCCCATGGCGCAAAACAGCTTGTAAAATCTCGCGAGGACAGGCTAATGTCTGTGTTGCTGTACCAACTGAGATGAGTTTAATCCCCAATAAGTGATTTTTCACATCCAACAGTAATACAGCAAAACGTTCCTGAGTTTGCCACATTAACTCATGACTGAAAGCCGCCGCCGCCGCCATGGGACTATCAATTATAGTGCCTTCTGTGGGGCGAGACTGAAAGGCGCGTTTTCCCAGTTCAATGGCGGCTAGCATCGTGGCAGCTTTGGCGGGTCCGACGCCATGGATACGCATTAACTCTTGAGGGGAGATATCTCGCAATACCGCCATAGGATCGCGTTCATCTTGACTCAATTGCTGCAAAATATATTGTCCTAAACCTACTGCCGAAAGTTTACCTTTCCCCTGACCTGTGGCAAGTAAAATAGCAATCAGTTCCGCTGTCGCCAAATTTTTGGCACCGATCGCCATTAATCGTTCCCGTGGACGTTCGCTAGCAGGAATATCGGCAATTCTAAGGCTATAGGTCATAACGCTACCCCATCACTCCGGGACAAGTCGGTCATTATCAGCTTCGGTTTAATACTTACCCGTTGGTATTCTTGAAGGCTCCAAGGCAGAAGGCTCTTAGGCAGAAGGTAAGTAGTAAGATGGCAAGGTAAAAGTCAAAAATCACTGTCTAGACGGACATGATATCATGGCTGAGATTTAATTGCTATATTAATAGAATTTTGCACTCAAATTCGTCAAGTTAGGCGATTAGTGATTGGGGATTAGTGATTGGGGGGTGAGGTCTGACCCGCCATTAACTGTGGTCTTTTCACCCTGAAGGGGTGACTGAAGCGATGCTCTAACGATGATGTAGATTGTGGAGGAGTTCTATATCAACATATCGCTTATCTCCAGCATCTCCAGCGAGAACGGTAAAGGGTTGATCGGGTTCTCCGAAATGATTTAACACGAGTACCGCCTGGGTAAAATCTTGGTCTTTTGTATAATTGTTGACTGTAATGAGTGTCGTGATACCTGCTTGTGTAGCCGCCATTAAACCCTGATCAGAATCTTCGATCGCTAAACAGTCTTGGGGTGGCAAATCCATTTGCCGCAGTACATAGTTGTAAATATCGGGGGCGGGTTTTTTGGCTGGGACGATATCACCCGCCGCGATCGCGTCAAACCACGCCGGACTCTCATCCCCTAGGGTATGCTGCAAAAGCGCAGTTACATTAGTCGGGGCGGTAGTGGTGGCGATCGCTAACCGAATTCCTTGCGATCGCGCCGCTTTAATTAATCGTTGCACACCAAGACGTAGGGGGATAGAACCCGTGGTGATCAGTTGGCGATAATGTTGAGTTTTTGCCCGGTGCAGATTAGCAATGAACTCGTCGAAATTGCTAGGAGGTTGGAAGTCGGGGCGATATTGGTTTAAATAATAGCGGATACGTTCTTTCCCCCCAGCCACCGCGAGTAATTCACCATAGAGGGAAACAGACCAATTCCAATCGAATCCAGCTTCAGCAAAGGCGCGGTTAAATGCTACTCGGTGTCCCTCTTGTTCGGTATTGGCTAACGTCCCATCAACGTCAAAGATTAATGCTCGAAGTTTGGTCATTGATTATTGGTCTTATGTCTGATGTCAGCAACTATACCGACATAAGATGTAAACACGCAAGCGGCTTTTGGAAACGAACACAACCTTGTTCTGGGAAAAGATGCGGAAAAAAGTTGTAGGTTTGCTTGACGCATGTTACCCAACAGAAACTAGGGATCAAAGCCCTGACTACAAGCCGAATCTAATCCATTAAATTAGGTGTGCCATGCCACTACCGATGTCTTGCACGCTTGCTACCCCCGCCGCCTGAATTTGACCGACTTAACACCAATCAGATTTAATAGGGGACAAGCATTAAGGTCAATCAGGCAATTTGAGATGATTCTTCGCCAACTGATAGCATTCCTAGTCGCGATCGCTCTATTCGTTCATCCTCTATCTGCTCAAGCGGCTGACTATCCGCCTCCCTTATCCTACAGTCACGCCCAACTCACAGGCAAAGACTTTTCCGCTCAAAATTTACAGACGGCTGAATTTGCCAATGCCAATTTACAATTAAGTAATTTTGCCTATGCTGACTTGCGAGGTGCTATTTTTAGTGGTTCGGTGATGACGAATGCCAATTTGCACGGTGCGGATTTAAGCTATGGTATGTTAGATCAGGCAGATTTGACGGGAGCAGATTTAAGTGATGTGATTTTAGTCGAAACTCTCTTACTTGGATCAGTGTTTGATAATACATTAATTACGGGAGCTGACTTCACTGATGCCCTTCTAGACGGCGCACAACTGAAACACTTATGTCAGCAGGCTTCAGGGATTAATTCTAAAACGGGTGTAGCCACAAACGATTCTCTCGGTTGTTCTTAATGTCTGTGTACAGGCTTGTCATTCCCCTGCGTTAAAGATTTGTTGTGCTGTCAAGTTCAACTCTGGGAATGTTGGGGATTCGATGAGGTTATCTCCCCTAAACTGACTAACCTGGTACTCACCCTCAACTAGCTGGTAGATCGAAAAAGTGGGTGGCTTTGGATTGCCAATAAACCGTCTACCGCCTAACCCCAAGTAATCAACAATCCAATATTCTGGAATGCCCATTTCTTCATAATCCCTGGCTTTGGTCAGGTAATCGTCTCGCCAGTTGGTGCTGACCACTTCTACTGCTAGTTTGACTGACTTTCCCTGGGAGATAGTTGATGATTTCTTCCACAGTGGCTCATCGTGCAAGGCGTCTTTGTCCAAGACTATAACATCGGGCTGATAACCTGATGGAATACTAGGAGGTTTAACGAGGTAGGTTCTAGGAATGAAGTAGCGGAGGCTTTTGCGATCAAGTTCTACATTTAGCTTGCGGTTGAGAAAAGCGGCAACCTCTTCGTGGTCTCCAGTTGGATTCATCTCAACTATGACTCCCTCATACAGTTCATAACGCCCTCGTCCATCGGGATACCACGCCAGAAACTCTTCAAATGTTAATAGTTTTAGTACAGACTGAATCATGGCTTAAGCTCCTATCTCGGTCAAAAAATCCATCCCCTTGTTGAACAAGTCTTCCTCTGTTTCAGTGTAGCGACTCGTTTGGTTTTGATTAAACCCCAGAAGTGGAAATTTATGTAACCCAAATCAATTGACCAATCTCTCAGTATGCACTGAGCAGACGCGATATTGTACCTGAGAAAGAAGCATAGGTTCAGAATTCAGACTAAAGTAGTATACAAATCGTTATAAATACCTGCTCTGAGGAGAAAAATTCATGCCAGCCCACGCTTTTACTTCCACCTTGAGGAAACTAACCGCCTGTTTAGGTCTAGCCAGTCTCGGTACCGCGATCGCACTACCCGCCAACAGCGTCACCGACTCCCCTCGTCTCTTAAAGGCAGAACCTGGACTCCACCTGATCGCTCAACGGGGTGTGAGCAATATAGCCGATGAACTCGAAACCGCTAACGACGCTTTCTCCACCCTGACGGCTGCAATCAAAACCGCCGGACTCACCTCAGCACTAGCTGGGAGGAGACCCATTACCATTTTTGCTCCCACCGATGAAGCCTTTGCTGCTTTACCAGAGGGAACTGTGGCAACGTTACTTCAACCCCAAAACCGATCGCGATTAACTGAAATCCTCACCTATCATGTTGTTCCCGGTAACATTAACACCTTTGGCTTAACTCCTGGTTCGACCTTGCGGTTAACCACTCTAGCAGGTAAACCCGTAACCATACGAGTTAGCAATGCTAGCGAAGTTTTTGTCAATGATGTACCTGTGATTCTGGCAGATATTCCTGCCTCTAACGGTATGATTCACGGAATTAGCGGGGTTCTATTACCCTAATGGAGTAGGGGCTTGGTTACCAAGCCCCTACTATCGTTTTTTACCCCCCTATCTAAACCAAATGACTCAACCAAGGACTCACTTCCACAGACAAAAGTTGACCAAGCTGAAGCAACTGGCGTAGTCGGATAATAGTCCAAGGATTTGCCGCCGTAAGCTGCGCCTGATTGTGCCCATTCTTTTGGTCACTCAGGCGTTGGGCTTGAATCGCCAGTTCACACTGCGGCACGATTGATGTGTGTAAACAGTTGAAATAGAGTTCCTGACAACGGTCTAACGCTAAACCGAGGCTTAACCGATTGCCAATCTCAATCAACCGATCAATCTGGCGGATATCCTCGCCGAGGGTATCGGGATCACCCTCATGCAAAAGTTGCCACAGCGATCGCCAAATTAATGTCTCCAGAGTTGGCTTGGCTTCTGGGATATTCAGATGACAGCGTAGGTGTCCCGCTTCTATGGCGATCGCTTCCAGTTCGGCTATCTGAGCGTTGATAGCTTGGGGATCGCTCACCTCCATGTCTAAAGCTTTAATCGCAATTAGGCAACGGTTGGATAACGCAATTTCTGCTGCCACTTGTAATTCTTTCGGTACGGGCAATTCATCCCGATGGAAAGCCATCAGCACGCCATAATTATCCCGGTACATCTGGTTATACAGCTGATCTAATCGGGTCAGGGTTTCCTGACTAATTAGCTGCATAATCCGTTGCCGTTCCTCAGCAAACAGATTCTGTAAACTAAACGACTGCTCACCAAACATCTGATTCATTGCCAGAATCGTATGGGCAGCACTGGCTTGCTTAAGGGCATCAAAAATCTTATCCCTCAACTGGGTATATGCCCGACGTCCGCTAAAGGGTTGGATACAGCAGTGGAAGTCCCAGCCGCCGATATGGAGAACGGCAAAGACCAATTCCATATTTTCCCAGGTAATCTCCGACACCAGTCGCAATTGACCCACTGCCAATGTTAGGGAACCCATGCGTTGAAGTTGATAGTCAAGCTGGTGGGCTTCGTAGCAGTAGAGGCGTTCTTGTTGGGAATAGTTGGTAAATAAGGAACTAATCGCGTAATGTGCAGCAACTTGTTGAAAGGTAATTTGCGACGATACAACCAGTTGCCGATAGACCCCATCCCCGGTTTTAAAGCAGTCTACATTACTCGGTGCTACAAGTAGGCGATCCAAGAACCCTAGCTCAAGCTGGATACCCGCCACCTCCCCAGCTAACTCCAACGCCCGTGCTGCATAGCGTAAAATCTGTACCCCTTCTGGACGGGAGATTTCCTCAAAGAACCAGCCACAACTGGTATACATCAGCATGGCGTGGCGCTGCATTTCCAACAGCCGCAGGGCATCGATTTGGTCGGTGGGAGAGAGGGGCGCAACGCTGTGACGGTTCAGAAATTGCTTCACATTGTCCAACGAGCGATTCTCGTTCCGAGACGATACGCGATCGCGCAATACCTGGATATACTCATCCCGCGCCGCCCAAGGATCACGGAAAAACTGACGCCCCCTCTCGTCATACACCGGAATCAACTGATCCCGCAGCCAGTTCAAACTTTCTCGCAGGGGACGCCGCCATTTTTGATGCCAACCCCCGCCGCCACCACAGCCGCAGTCATCTTGCCAACGGTTAACGCCGTGGGAACAACTCCAAGCGGTTACGGGTTTGAGAATCACTTCCCAAGTGGGGGGACTGATGCTGAGATAATGAGCAAAGTTGGTCACCGTCCAGTTACGGCGGGGAAAGACTTGGGTAAAAGCATGGGCGATACACATTTCCGTGTGGCGTTTGTGATGTCCGAAGGTTTCCCCATCGGTTGCCACACTGATAATCTGGGAGGGACGGTGATCCCCATGAATCGCGATCCCTAAACGACCCGCAAAATGTTCGGAACTACTGAGAACATCGCTAAAGCCCATATCCCGTGAGATGGGACCGTCGTAGAAAAAGATGTCGATAAATTCACCGTTTTCGAGGAAACAACGGTAAGGGCGGCTGGGATCGATCTGACCCCCACCCACTTCATGCCATTTAGGATCAGGATTGTCTTCGGTTGGCAAAATCCGACAGCGTTCAGCTTGGGAGGGTGCGAGAATGATAAACTTAATCCCTTCTGCCACTAACACTTCCAGGGTGGGGTAATCTACCGCCGTTTCCGCCAGCCACATCCCTTCGGGATCACGACCAAAGCGAGAGCGGAAATCTTCCATTCCCCAACGGATTTGGGTGTATTTATCCCGTTCATTGGCGAGGGGAAGAATGATATGGTTATAGACTTGCGCGATCGCATTGCCATGACCGTTGAGCCGTTGACAACTCTTGTGATCCGCCTCTATGATTCGCTCATACACTTCCATGTCGTAGCGTTCCAACCACGACATCAGCGTCGGACCAATATTAAAGCTGAGATATTCAAAGGTATTAACGATCCCCACCACTTCGCCGTAACCATTTAACACCCGAGCAAAGGCGTTGGGGCGATAGCATTCGTGATGAATCCGCTCATTCCAGTTATGAAACGGAGCCGCCGAGGGCTGACGTTCAATCGTATCCAGATAAGGATTTTCACGGGGGGGTTGATAAAAATGCCCGTGAACAGTTACGTAGACGCCCCTAGCTGTCTGTAGGGGATCATGGTCTCGCCCAACCTCCTCAGATAAGGTAGGGATGGGATTTGCCGCAGCTTGTGAAGCTGAAAGTTCAGCAGCAGAAGTCATTTAGATCACCAAATTCCACAGAAAACGTAGTCAGACAGATTCCCTTACTCTAGTCATTTTCGCTCTTGAGTAGGGATAAGTTGAGAGATTCGCTAAACGAATTTTGGGTTGGAAGCTAGCCATTTCAGTAGAGAACGCCAGCTCGGTATAAGTAGTCGGACAAAAGTAAAGTTAACGGTGAGGATTGTCATTCGTCATTCGTCCTTTGTCCTTTGTAAGGATTTGACTCTCCTTCTCATTTCTTAGTACAGTGTACGGAATGTATACGCAGATCCTTAGAAAAAAGCATTGACACCAGTGGCTAAACTTGCATTTAGGGATGAACGTGTAACAATCTGTCCCTTCAGTTTTTTATTCAACCGCAAGATTTACTGAAAATCGATAAAACTTCATATAACGTTGCGGTCAGTTCACAAAACTTAGACGCACTATAACAACTCTTGCCGATTATTGCACATCTTCCTGGGGAGATGGGGGAGATGGGGGAGATGGGGAAGCAGGGGAAGCTGGGGGAGCTGGGGAAGCTGGGGAAGTTAACTCAAAACTCTACCTTACCTATTGCCCATTGCCTGTTCCCTGTTCCCTGTTCCCTAACCAATGACAAATCCTAATCCTGACCGTTAACGTAAATCTGTGCCTCTTTGCTGGTTCTTATATGCTGAACAAAAACACGATTCTGTCACTGTTGTTACTTTTTGTCCCCATTTCCATCGCCGCGCATTTTCTGGAATGGGGATCAGCTATAGTGTTTATTACCTCCTGTGTGGCGATCGTTCCCCTAGCGGCGTGGATGGGAACGGCGACGGAGGAAATTGCGGTTGTAGCAGGACCTACCTTTGGTGGGTTGCTGAATGCCACATTTGGTAATGCGACAGAACTGATTATTGCCCTGATTGCCCTCAATGCTGGCTTAGTCAATGTGGTTAAAGCCACGATTACGGGATCAATTATTGGCAACTTGCTGCTGGTGATGGGCTTATCTATGCTTTTGGGGGGATTACGCTACAAGGAACAGGACTTTCAACCGATTGTGGCACGGGTAAATGCGTCCTCAATGAATTTGGCTGTCATTGCCATGTTGCTACCGACGGCGATGGATGCTACGACGCCTGACATTGATGAAGCGACGTTACAAAGATTATCGGTTGCTGTGGCGGGGGTGTTGATTGTGGTTTATGCTCTCACCTTACTATTTTCGATGAAAACCCACAGCTATCTATTGGATGTGGGCATGGTGGATGTTGAGTCCCAAGAGGGGGATGGTACTTCTTCCCCCACTGAGGAACCGGAACATCAGGTGAATTTAGGCTTGTGGATTGGCGTGTTACTTGGAGTCACCCTTTTGGTGGCGTTAGAGTCGGAACTATTGGTGGGGACGTTGGAGGAAGCCACCTCCCAGTTAGGATTAACTGCCCTATTTACAGGGGTGATTCTATTGCCCATTATTGGCAATGCCGCCGAACACGCTACGGCGGTGACAGTGGCGATGAAAAATAAGATGGATTTGTCGGTGTCGGTGGCGGTGGGATCAAGTTTACAAATTGCCCTATTTGTCGCCCCTGTCTTAGTGATTGCGGGTTGGTTTTTGGGTCAGCCGATGGACTTGGATTTTAACCCCTTTGAACTGGTAGCTGTAGCTGTGGCGGTGTTAATCGCCAATTCCATTAGTTCGGATGGAAAATCGAACTGGTTGGAAGGAATTTTGCTAATTGCGGCTTATTTGGTGTTGGGGTTGGCATTTTACTTCCATCCGGTTGTGGAAGGATTAGCATAACCTTGTAGAGACGTTGCATGCAACGTCTCTACAGGCTGATTTAACCAGCCCTAATTCGACTTCAGTTGATAATCACAGGTTGGGGGCATATTACAAAAGAAGACACTATAGCCAGGAATTTCCAGCGTCTCACCCTGACGATTCGTGATAAAGCCTAATCCTTCGGTTTCCGCACACCCTGGATATCCCGACAAGTCATAGCGGGCAGATTCGTTACTCAAATTAAAAATACACAAGATTCGCTGTTCGGCATAGTCCCGGATAAAGGCAAAAATCGGTTCCTCTGTCTCCAGGATTTCCAAGTTACCGGCTTCTAAGGCTGGTTGTTTTTTGCGCCAGTGAAGTAAACGACGCCAGGTATTTAGCAAGGAGTTCGGATCTCGATTTTGCAGATTCACCGCCCGTTGATAATGACCATCGGGAACAGGTAGCCAGGGTTTTTCTGCCGTGGTAAATCCGGCGTGGGGGGCATCCGCTTGCCAAGGCATTGGCGTGCGGGAACCGTCTCGTCCTTTAATCGCTGGATAAAGGGCTTGACCAAAGGGATCTTTAATATCGTCCACAGGAATATCTTCGGGGATTCTTGCCTCAGTTAAACCCAGTTCATCACCCTGGTAGAGACAGATTGCACCCGGTAAAGAGAGGAGCAGTGCCGCAATCATGTGATAAAATTCCTCTGGATAAGGATTTCCCTGAGCATCCTTTCCAGTCCAGCGCGATCGCAAGCGACCATAGTCATGATTACCGACAATCCAACAATCACCGCCTTCGGTAAAGTTACTTAGCACTTTTTCCATCATCCGGCGCATGAGTCTAGCGCTGATGGGTTCATCGACGAGAAGCCCACTATGATATGCCATGTGTAAGCGCTCATCACCTTCTACAAATTCACTGGCAAGGGCAATCGAATCTTCACAGAACGTCACTTCGCCTAAGGCAACCGTACCCGGATACTGATCCATTAAATCACGGATAGGTTTGAGGGCGTCTAAGGTTTCTCGACGGCAGAAGTTGTACTTAAACAATTGCCGAACCACGGGATTATCAGGGGCGACACCATCAGGTAAAGACGCATCATCCGGGCGAACGGGGTTATCCCGCAATTGAGCGTCGTGCATGAAAAAGTTAGGCGCATCGATGCGGAAACCATCAATTCCTAAATCCAACCAGAATTTTGCCCGTTCCAAAATTGCGTCAACCACATCTGGATTGTGCCAGTTCAGGTCAGGTTGGCTTTCTAAGAAATTATACAGATAAAATTGTTTACGTTCGGGTGCCCATTGCCAAGCACTGTGACCCATAAATGCGGATAACCAGTTGTTGGGGGGTGAACCATCAGGCTTGGGGTCTGCCCAAATATACCAGTCTGCTTTAGGATTATTTTTATTTTGCCGACTTTCGAGAAACCAAGGATGTTTTTCCGAGGTATGACTCCAAACTTGATCGAGCAGAACTTTCAATCCCATGGAATGAGCCACTGCCAGTAATCGTTTAAAATCCTCTAGAGAGCCAAAAAGCGGGTCGATATCCCGCATATTGGTAATGTCATAGCCAAAATCCTCCATTGGGGATTCATAAATCGGACATAGCCAGATGGCATCGACACCGAGAGAGGTAATGTAATCGAGTTGTTCAATAATCCCATTCAAGTCACCGACACCATTGCCGTCACTGTCTTTAAAACTCTGTGGGGAAATCTGATAAATAACCGCATTCTGCCACCATTCGCCTTGGTGTTTCACATTACGCGCATCTTCCCACGTCCATGCCCGACGATTGAGTACAGGAGTTTGCCACCAAGCTTCTCTTTTTGTTGAGGTACTTTTGTGGGGTTTTGACATATCCATAAGTTGCATAATTGAATCCTTTGTTAATGATGAGTTTAGAAAGAATGACGAATGAAATTGGCTGAAACTCATTGACTTCAACCTCAATAGTTGTCCTTCTTTTTATTTAGATTGGGATTCTCTTAAAGGAGATGAACCTCAGCCGCCTGCCAATCTTGCACTCACAGTCAGCATCTATGCGAGATTCTTTCCTGAGTATTAACCAACCCTAATATTGGTACATGAACTTCACTCAGCTTAGAGCGCTTCAGCATACTGAGGTGAGTGCATCATGGACGACTAACTAAATTGTAGACTTCTGGCTCTTAGACTTACCTCTCTCCAAGGGATTAACACTGACTCATCCCCATATCGTTCAGGAGATGTAAATCAATACTCGGCAACTTTGTAAATAAATGTAAACAAAAAACCTCCTAGCTTCAACGACGTATTACACTGATCAAAATTATTCCCTGGCTTCCAGACGTTCAACCGGAGGAGTCTCTACTCTCCATGCTTTCAGTTTAAGTTGACACCTGTGAAGAGGAAGCCATCAATACCAAAGATTAGGGATAACAAAGCCCAACCCCAAGAATAATCCACTCCAAAAATGCAGCTTAACGGCGATAAATTTACAATTGCTGACTTTTTTGGGTTGATCATGATAGCAGCCAACATGCTGCACTAACTCAAGGGCAAAGGGTAAACTCAGAACAATTAATCCTGTCCAAACCGGAAACATCCCCAATACGATCAACAAACCCGTAAGGGCAAAAATGCTGCCACTTAACCAAGGGAGTAGTTTAGCACCACCTTGAGTTCCCAAGCGAACAATCGGCGATCGCTTCCCGGCGGCTATATCGTCTTCAACTTGGTGGAAATGGGAGCAAAATAAAATAATCGAGGTACTAATGCCAATAATGATTGAAGCCGCTAACCCCATTGACGAGAAGGTTTGGGCTTGGGAGTAGTAAGCCGCCGCCACCGCCATCGGACCGAAGGTAAAAAAGCAAATAACCTCACCTAATCCTTGATACCCTAGGCGGAAGGGAGGACCTTGGTAACTATACCCCAAAGCGCAGCAAAGCAAGACAATGCCAATCACCGTCCAATCCCGTTGCCACCATGCGATCGCGATGATTCCCAGGATACCTGCGGCTAAAAATAGATTACTCAACCCAAAAATTAACGCTTTATTCCCGGTTAAATTCACCAGGGAATGGGGTTTATTGTGATCAATCCCTGTCTCTGAATCAAATACATCATTACTAAGGTTAAGCCAAGCAATAATTAAAATAGCTGACAGTAAAAATGTGCTAAAAATGCCCCAATGAATAATATGAGTTTCCCTGTAGGCTACAGCCGTACCAATCCAAATTGGAATGATCGCCACGCTGTACATCGGCGGTTTAAGCGCCGCTAACCATAACTTATTTTGGGAATGAGCAATGAACTTTGTGGTCATGATAGCAAGTTAGACATCCAGTAAACTAGCGCTGATCCAATTAGCAATAAATCCTTGTTTTCCTGTTTGGGTCTAGAAATCGGATCAAAAAGGTACTCTATTTTACAACGTATTACTGATAACTTATGACTTTTTCCCAAGATGAGTGAAGGTGACGCTGGGTCTTCACCACCATAGGACAAGCCTCCGAGGGAACGATGGTAATCCCCCGTCGCCACGGTTGTACAGATGTGTCGGGGTCAATCGCCAACTGATAGCGGGATAGAACCGTTGCCAGAACCAGTTTCATTTCAAATAGGGACAAAGCCATGCCGATACAGCTACGACTACCGCCGCCGAAGGGGAAATACTCATAAGGGGAAAACTGCTGATGCATAAAGCGTTCGGGTTTAAACTGGTCAGGTTCGGGATAGACATCCTGGCGACGGTGGGTTAAATAAATACAAGGCACCGCGATCGCTCCTGGCTCCAATTCATACTCTTGTATCTGCACGGATGCTTTCACCTGACGCGGTTGAGCAATTAAGGCAATCGGGTACACTCGTAGCGCTTCTTTACAGACAGCCGTAAGATAAGGGAGTTGTGCGATCGCTTCAGGGTCTGGATTCTCAC
>CAKZMA010000060.1 GCA_937127375.1 uncultured Coleofasciculus sp.
ATCACGGCTGAGTTTGTCATGGATGGTCATTCCCGTTCCGGGCAGAACGTCCTACGAGGACTACACTATCAGATCCAGCAACCGCAGGGAAAGCTCGTGCGAGTGGTTGTTGGCGAAATACTGGATGTAGCCGTCGATATCTGCAAAAGCTCCCCGACATTTGGACAATGGGTAAGCTGTATCTTGAGTGCTGACAATAAGCGCCAGCTTTGGATACCAGAAGGATTTGCCCATGGGTTCTACGTGGTGTCACAGATAGCCGAGGTATTATACAAAACCACGGATTACTACGCCCCACAACACGAAAGAACCCTACTCTGGAATGATCCCGACTTGGCAATTGACTGGCAACTCACCACTGAGCCAATATTATCGGCAAAAGATCAAGCTGGTCAACCTTTGAAAACAGCAGAGGTTTACCCATGACACGCATCTTACTCATCGGTATCGCTGGACAACTGGGGAATGAACTCCAACACACCCTGGTTCCCTTGGGAGAGGTGATTGCTGTTGATCGCCAGGGGTTGGATTTGACGCAACCGGATCAAATCCGTCAGGTTATTCGGGACATTAAGCCTAACTTGATTGTAAATGCCGCTGCCTACACTGCCGTAGACAAAGCTGAAAGTGAAGCTGAACTGGCAAATACGATTAATGGCACAGCTCCCACAATTATGGCAGAAACCGCCCAAGAGCTGGGATCAGGTTTAATTCATGTTTCTACCGATTATGTCTTTGATGGGCGAAAAAATACACCCTATACTGAAACGGATACACCCAATCCCTTAAACGCCTACGGGAAATCAAAGCTTTTAGGAGAAACAGGAATCCAACAGGCGTGCGATCGCGCTGTTATTATTAGAACAGCTTGGGTGTATGGGGTTCACGGGAAAGGTAACTTCGTTAAGACCATGTTAAGAGTCGGGGCACAACGGGAAGAACTGCGAGTGGTTGTGGATCAAGTGGGAGCGCCAACCTGGACAGGGGACTTAGCCCGTGCGATCGCGCAGTTAATTCCACACCTCAACTCAGAGTCGGTGACGGGTATCTATCACTATACCAATAGTGGTGCGATTAGTTGGTATGATTTTGCCGTAGCTATATTTGAGGAAGCTCGACAACTGGGCTTTCCCTTAAACGTGCAGCAAGTTGTGCCGATTAATACCTCAGAATATCCCATACCCACTCCCCGTCCAGCTTATACCGTACTCTCTAGTAAGAAAATATCCGCCGTTTTAGGCATCCATCCCCCCCATTGGCGCACAGCACTGCGGCAAATGCTCAAACAACTCTATGCTCACCAATAATGTCTGATCCGCTCAATCAAACCGTTCGTAGTAGGCACTTTAGTGCCACCAGCGCTGAAGCGCTGACTACAAACTTCGCTCACTTGGGCTTTAAGTTATGGAGATTGATGATGCTCTTTGCTCTCGTCGAAAAACCAACCTAACCCCCCAGCCCCCTTCCCGCTTAGATCCCCCTCCCGTCCCCCTTCAAAAGGGGGAAGCCAGATTTTGCTTCGCTTTTGTTGCACGGAAGGGGGAGCATGAAAGCCCCTCCCCGCGCCGGGGAGGGGTTTGGGGAGGGGTCAGATTCCACCGATAATTAACCAAAAGTATCATTATATTTCTCAGCTATAATCCAGCCAATCTCAACAAGTTCTAATGAAAGCACTCATTCTTTCCGGCGGAAAAGGAACGCGACTACGCCCCCTAACGTATACTGGGGCAAAACAACTCGTACCTGTTGCCAATAAACCCATTTTGTGGTATGGAATTGAAGCCATCGTCGCCGCAGGGATTACCGATATCGGGATTATTATCAGCCCAGAAACCGGAGAAGAAGTGAAGACCAAAACCGGAACGGGCGATCGCTTTGGGGCTAAGATTACTTATATCCTTCAGGATAAACCAGCGGGATTGGCACATGCGGTCAAGATTGCTCAACCGTTTCTAGGGGATGCACCCTTTTTAATGTATCTGGGTGATAACCTAGTACAAAGTGATTTGAACCTATTTATCGAACGCTTTCAACAGCGAAATCTAGATGCCCTCACCCTGCTGTGTTCCGTTCCCAATCCCACCGCCTTTGGTGTGGCGAAGGTGGATGAGGAAGGGCGAGTCTTGCAGTTGGTGGAAAAGCCCAAAGTGCCGCCATCGAATCTGGCACTGGTGGGGATTTATCTATTTTCTAACACAGTTCACCAAGCGATCGCGAATATCCAACCCTCGGCTAGAGGGGAATTAGAAATTACTGATGCGATTCAATATCTGATTGACCAACCGAAGCAAGTGGAGTCCTTCGAGTTAAAAGGCTGGTGGCTGGATACAGGGAAAAAAGATGACCTGTTGGAAGCCAATCGGGTGATTTTGGATACCTTATTAGAAACCGCTGTCCAGGGTGAGGTAGATGAAAGTAGTCAGGTAATTGGGCGGGTCAAGATTGGTCAAGGTTCCCAGGTGGTCAACTGTACAATTCGCGGACCAGTGACGATTGGCAGCAATTGTCATCTAGAAAATTGTTTTATTGGTCCTTATAGTAGTGTAGCTGACCAGGTGACACTAGTTGATACCGACTTAGAGCATAGTGTGATTTTACAGGGGGCGAAGGTGATGGGTGTACAGCAGCGGATAGTGGATAGTGTGATTGGACAACGGGCAAAGTTGAGTGTCGCACCACGGCGTCCCAAGGCGTTGCGGTTTATGATTGGCGATGATTCGCAAATTGAGCTAGTTTGAGCCTCAAGTGAGTTTATGCCTATTGCTTGTCACTCCATCAGCGTGATAGGATTGGAACAAAAATCATAGATACTCCTATTCTTATGACTACAGTTTATCTTCATATTGGTACACCCAAAACCGGATCAAGTAGTCTACAAGGGTTCCTATTTAGCAACAGAGACAAACTTTTAAGGCAAGGTGTTTTATATCCCAAAAGTGGCATACCTGATAGAGGGAGTACCATTTGCTTTGCTCATCATAATCTCACCTGGTCATTCACGAAAGATATTAACAAACATTATGACAAAAAAGCTGGTGATTGGGAGGATATTGAAAAAGAAATCAATGAACTTCATCAAAAACCAGAAAAGGTGATATTGAGTGCAGAAAGTCTATATGACTTATTAGCACCAGAAAAGATTTCTTTAATTAGAAATTACTTAAAAGGCTACGATACAAAAATCATAGTTTATCTAAGAAATCAATATGAATATTTCCGATCCTATTACTGTTTAAGGATAAAAGTTGGTTACAGCAATAGTTTCAGACAGTTTATATTAGAACATAAGGAGCAAGGCAATTACTATAAAATGTTATCACCCTGGGCTGAGGCATTTGGCAAGGAAAACATAATAGTTATCCCCTACGATAAGCGGGGGGTAATTAATGAATTTTTAGCAAAAACGAATATAGATCTAGAGACGGATGGAGATAAAGATATAGATAAAATCACAGAGCGGCGAAATGTTACTCCTGATTATAAGGCGCTAAAGCTGATGCGATTTATTAACAAAACTGTTCCGGCTAATCGGATAACCCAAAAAGTTAGGGTTGCGATTCAGGAATTTTATAAGACTGAAAGTCGAAAACCAGATAGTCAATTATTTAACACGATAGCCCAAATCCCTGATTTTTTAATCAACAGTGATTTTATGACAGAGACAGAGCGATTTGAAATAATGAAACTATTTGACGAGTCAAATAAAAAGGTGGCTCAAGAGTACATGGGCTTACTCGACTGGAAATTAACTTAGCTCTACCTTATGATACAACATCCTAGCATAAGTTTTATCCTTAAGTTGACAGGGGGTGGTTGACCTACGCCCCTCCCCATACCTGGTGGTTCAGCTAAATAGACTCTAACATTAAAAGAAACACTTATTCAGATGATTGAGTACCTTTCCAAAGTTTTATACGTCCTAACGGGAAGCCGGAAAAGTCTTATCTTCCTTTTATTGGTATTTATATTGACTTCAATTCTCGAAGCCTTTGGCATTGGTTTAGTTGGTCCCTTTATCAGCCTAGCGTCCAACCCAGAATCAATTGAACGTATTACTGTACTTGACTGGGCTTATCGAAAGTCAGGATTGGAATCTCCTCAGCAGTTTATTCCCATCGTTGGATTGGTCATTATTGTAATTTTTTGCGTACAATCTCTGTTCTATTTTCTCGCTCAAACTTATGTTTATCGATACACTCATCAGCAAAAAAGCAAGCTGATAGCCCGATTGCTCAAGGCTTATTTGACGGCACCCTATACCTTTTACTTAAAGCAAAATACAGCGAATATTATTAAAAATATTATTAGTGAAACAAATCAGTTTACTACAGGATGCTTGTTAGCCCTACTCCTGTTTACAACGAATGGCATTGTCGTTGGGGTTTTGATGGGGTTAATGGCTTATAATAATAGTTTGCTATTGGTGATGATTTTAGTAATTTTAGTGCCGACATTTTTAGTGTTCAATAAATTTGGACATAGATTTAAGCGGTGGGGAACAATTCAATCAAAAACTCAGAAAGAAATGATTCGCACGATTAATCATAGTCTGGGCGGATTGAAAGAGACAAGGGTGATCGGATGTGAATCCTATTTTGAGAATCAAATGGAGGAGCAAGTTCGTAAATATGCTAGAGCGGCGACTTTATCGCAAGCGTCCAATATATTGCCTAACATTTTTATTAAAACCAGTTTAATTGTATTGGTCGTTCTTTTTGTCTCTCTGTTTCAAATTTTATTTAATGAAAGTGGAGAAGATTTAACCGCTGTGATGGGGGTTTTTGCTGTCGCTGCAGTACGCTTGATTCCGGCATCCAGTCAGTTCATTCAGTCGATGGCGAAACTGCGAACCTCGAGCTATGCTCTGGATATGCTCTACTTGGATCTGAAGGAGATAGAAAAGCGAGAAGTCCACAATCGTTTAGAAAGGCTGCCTGATTCAAGGGTAAATGGGTCAGCTCATGCTAAAAATCAAGGAAATACAACTCTGACTTTTGCGAATCAAATTGAGCTGATTCATGTGACCTATCGTTATCCGGAGGCTTCAGAACTATCGCTTGATCAGATTTCCTTTAAGATTAAGAAAGGGGAATCCATTGCCTTGATTGGTAAATCGGGAGCGGGAAAGACGACATTAGTGGATGTGATATTAGGACTTTTGGATCTAGAGAGTGGAGATATTAAGGTCGATGGTGTATCCATCTATGAGAACCTGCGCTCTTGGCAAAATCTAGTTGGGTATATTCCCCAGTCTATTTTTCTGACTGATGATACAATTGAACGGAATATTGCCTTTGGTGTCCCTGATGATCAGATTGATCAGGGACGATTGTATAAGGCGATCGCAGCGGCGCAGCTTGAGGAATTGGTTGAGCAATTGCCCGACGGGATCAAGACGGGGGTGGGTGAACGAGGACTACGTTTATCCGGGGGACAACGCCAACGGATAGGCATTGCTAGGGCGCTTTATCATGAACGGGAGATCTTGGTACTGGACGAAGCGACAGCGGCATTGGATAATGAAACAGAGAGTCGGGTGACGGCGGCGATTAACTCGCTGGCGGGGACGAAAACTCTGATTGTGATTGCTCATCGGCTGTCTACGGTTGAGAACTGCGATCGCATATATATGTTGGAGAAGGGGCAGGTAGTTAAGTCAGGGAGTTATCAGGAGGTGGTTTTAGAGACATAGAAAATCATTGCCCAAAGTGATTGCCAGAAGAAAAATATCATGCTGACCCAACGACAAAACAGAAATGATATGATGCTGAATTTTTTTAGTAAAATTAAAAGTTTACATAAAAAATACTGGAATAAAATATTAGTTGAGATTTTATTTCCCACCTATTCGATAGAAGAGTTATTTCCTGACATTGAAAAGCTATCTTCAATAGAGCCAGAAAGTGTGGCTACACCAGAAGTTAAGCAGATGAATCTTGTCAATTTTGCTAAATATTTGCAAATCGATAATTATACAATTCCAGATATTTATACATACAATCTCCGTCAAGTTATTTATTATCCAAAATATGAGCTGATTTTAACAGAATCAAGAAAAATTCTAAAAGAAGCTTCCTATGGGTTCAATGTATTGAAAGCAGAGCAAATATCTGATGTCATAAAACTACTTTACTTCAATTTTAGTAATCCACATCAACTTTATCCTGGCAAAAAACTGGAAAAATTTTCAGGTGTTTGTAGCTTAGTGAGTGAGTATTTTAAAAACAATCATTATCATAATTTGATAGATGTAGCGCCTAAACTCTATTTACTTAACCAACCTGAGTATCAAGGTATTGATGAAATTAAGCTACTCTTTTCAAGTGAACCAACTCCGATAGAAAAGTTTTTAATCGAGAAGTTAGCCCCTAAAAATATAAAAATAAATGTTGTAGAAGATCCAGACAGTCTTTATTTTGTTGAGCGACTTATATTTCCTACATTGGTGTCTCGTGTATGTTGTGGTTATTTGCCGTCAGTATATCTAGATTATTTTCGAGATAAGGTGTTGCCTAAACGAGAGGGTAAGAAAATTAATCGGATTTTTATATCTAGATCTAAGGTAAGCAATAGAAGAAAAATCATAAATGAAGATGAATTATTTGCGGATTTGAAAAAATATGGATTTAGTAAGTATATACTGGATGATATGTCAATAGAAACTCAAATAGATCTATTTTACGATGCTGACTACGTAGTTGGAGTTCACGGTGCCGGTCTAACGAACATAATTTTTTCTCATAAAATTAAAGTGTTAGAGTTATTTCCCACAAAATACTTGTTGCCTCATTACTACTATCTAGCAAAATCACTCGGACACACTTATGGATACTATTCCGGAGCGGAAGCTGATAACACCTTTACACCTAATGCTGATTTCAGAGTCAATGTATCTAAGGTTGTAGAGCGCTTATTAGAATTAGAGAGTAAACATCAGCAAATGAGCTGTTAATTTTATCTGTTTGACGGGAAGCTAAATTAAGAACTTGATGGAAATATGACAACCATTTATTTACACATTGGTACGCCCAAAACAGGAACAACTTCTATACAAAACTTTTTATTTAATAATCGAGAAAACATTTTAAAAAAAGGGTATCTGTATCCTATATCTGGAATAATTTCAACTGCACAAAATTCAAAAAGATCACCTCAGCATTTGGGTTTATGCGAGGCATTAGTTAAACATTATGACATTAAATCTCCGGTGGATACCAACAGTAGGGATAAATGTGAAAGAAGCTGGGAAGAGCTTAAGAGAGAAATAGAGACGATTAATCCCAAAAATGTGATAATTTCTTCTGAATTTTTTACTGCAATGCAAGAGTATTATAATCCCGATATAATAGCTCTGGTAAAAAAAAGGTTAGAAGATTATGAAACGAAAATTGTCCTTTATGTAAGGAGACAAGATGATTTTTTTCGGTCATCGTACTGTCAATACATGACATCTCCTCTTCCCAATAAAGTCCCTCATCATTTTCAGGCTAATTATACCCATAAAAATATTCTAGAAATTAGTGAATTTATTTTATCAATCAAATTTCAAGCCAATTATTATTCAACTCTTGAACTTTGGAAAGAAGCATTTGGCGTCAATAATATAATTGTTAGACCTTTTGAAAAAGAGCAGATGAAAAATGGTAGTGTAGTCGATGATTTTTTGGAAACTATAAATTTGAATTATGAAAAAAGCCAACTCAAGTTAAAAAGTTCTAGAAATATTTCTCAATCTGGGAAAGTCATAAAAATAATTAATTTGATAGAAAAAATAAGTCAAATGAGACGGTTATCCAAAGAAAAATATTGGTATTTGTATACAAAAATACCCTTTTTTAGAATGGATTCAAGAATTAAGTTGGCTATGTTTTTATCACATTTAATTCCGGATTTTTTAATGAGTGAGAAACTACTATCAGAAGAAGATAAAGCCAATATTCTGAAGGAATTTGAAGAGTCGAATCAAAAGGTTGCCAAAGAGTATTTAGACCGGAAAAATGGAAGATTGTTTTATTCAACGCAGTGATATATAGCAATCCTATTTAGGTTGTGGCAAGTTTCAAAACTGAAACCCTTGCTATAACTGAGTTTCAAGCCGTTCACTTGTTGCATCCTATTTAGGATTGCTATATATGATTACAGATAATTTAAGTACGTTAAGTATTTAGGACTGTGGTTATGATTCAATCAACTAGCTGCACTTTTGTATTGAGTGCAACACCATGATTTCCAATGCGTTGCGGTTCATGATTGGCGATAACTAGCTTAGTTTAAGCAGTTATTATGTTAGAATAAGAATTTAGAAGAACAAGCATCAAATAGGTATCTCGTATGACTACAGTTTATCTTCACATTGGTACACCAAAAACGGGTTCATCTAGTCTACAAACTTTTTTGTTTAATAACAGAGATAAACTTTTGAAAAAAGGTGTTCTATATCCCCTTTTAATAAAAACTGTTACATATCCCCAAAATAGTGGACAGAAAAGAAAAAAATCTCATCATAATTTACATTGGTCACTCACCAAAGATCCAGAATCCATAAAATCTTATAAAGCTTATAATCCAATGGCAGGTGACTGGACAGACCTCCACAAAGAAATTGATGAATTAAATCCAAAACCTGATAAGATAATTATAAGTGCAGAAAGTTTTTATGATTTATTACCTCCTGAAAACATTCCTTTGATAAAAAAGTACTTAAAAGGATACAAAACTAAAATTATTGTTTGTTTGAGAAACCAATATGAATATTTCCGATCCTACTACTGCTTAAGGGTAAAAGTTGGTTATAAGAATAGCCTCAGGCAGTTTATATTAGAAAATAAAGCTCAAGGCGATTATTTTCAAATGTTATCACCTTGGTCTGAAGTGTTTGGCAAGGAAAATATAATAGTTGTCCCCTATAATAAAAATGGAATAATTAATGATTTTTTGCAGAAACTAAATATAGATATAGAAATAAATAGCGATACAAATGCAGATTCTACTAATTTTAGATTGGGGATAACCCCTGACTATAAAGTGGTCAAGGCGATGCAAATTTTCAACAAATTTTTTCCTGATAATCGAGTAACTATAAAATTAAAATTTGCCGTTCAAGATTTATATAAGTCTGAAGCCAAGAAAAAGGATAGTAAACTATTTAATAAAATATCCCAAATACCCGATTTTTTGATTAGTCGTGATTTGATGACAGAGGCAGAGCGAGTTGAAATAATGAAAATATTTGAAGATTCAAATAAAAAGGTGGCTCAAGAGTATATGGGAAAAGAAGATGGGGGATTATTTGAATAATTTCTAAACCGAATAGACATTGGATAATGAGACAGAGAGTCGCATGACGGCGGCGATTAACTCGCTGGCGGGGACGAAAACTCTGATTGTGATTGCTCATCGACTGTCTACGGTGGAGAACTGCGATCGCGTTTATATGAGGGATGTAGCACCTAAGTTCATCAAAAAACTTGAAATCCGGGAGTAAATGGCTAAAGCTCTTGGTGTCTAATATGCAAGGAAACTCAGACTAGCAATTTAGCACACTAGGTACGGAAGAACCAAAAATGTCATGATTTCTCTTCATGGGGCATACTACAATAATAACTTTGGCGACTTACTGCTAATCAAAATTTTTGAGAATTGGATTAAAGCCAAAGTCAATCAGACTATTGTCTATCCTTTAGTCCCCCAGGCAGATCGAGATAGCTTTAGGACTCATTTTCCTAAGGCAACTATCGGTCTAGAACAAAGCCAACGTTGGCAAGCCCTAATTTATGCTGGAGGAGGATATTTTGGTGAGCCTGAAAGTAACCGCAACAAGACTTTTGGTGGAAAATGGAATAAACGCTTCTTTCGCCTGCATGTATTACCTGCTGAAATTTGTCTGTGGCGGAAGATTCCTTATGCAATCCTGGGAGTAGAAGCGGGTCCCCTTTCCAATATCTTTGTCAGACAGGAAGTCAGACGCATTGTGAAAAATGCCAGAGTTTTATCGGTTCGCAATATAGAATCCAAGCAATTTTTACAAGAAGAATTAGGTATTTGTTCTCAGATAAATGTCGCTCCAGATGCGGCTCTAGCATTGAATGAAACAGATATTCCCACCGCAGCACTTGAGGTTGTAACTCAACGCTTAGCCCCCTATAAAGGAATGGTATTGTTAGGAATTCATCAACCCTCCCTTTATCTGAGAAAAAATCCTCAAGCCGAATTATTGAGAAAAAGTTTACTAGCGTCTTTGACTTTAGCTTCAGATGTTATCCCCATCCTTTTTTCAGATGATGGGGATATTCATTCATCCCAGAAATCCTGTAACAATTTAGCCCAAATAATTCAGAGTTCTACGGGCAAGCAATGTTTAGAATTTCCCTTCCATGGACTATGGGAAACGATGGCATTAATTGCTCAATTATCAGCTATTTTAACCCCAAAGCTTCATGTTGGCATCGTCGCTTATGGTTTAGGCGTCTACTGTGAGTCCTTTGCCAATCATCAGAAAACACCTCGTTTCTACAGACAGATCGGTCGCCCCTCACAATGCACCAGGCTTAATACTGTAACTGAAGATACAGTTATGGAGAAAATAGACCGTGCCATTCAAAGCAGTCGTCGTCAAGTATCAATTCGCGATCAGAATTGGTATAAACTCAAAGAAGAGGCACGGCTTAATCAAAGTCTGTTATTCTCTTTCCTTGATTCAGTTGTGCCTAGTCGTTAGGAACCTCTTTTTTGCCACGGCGATTAAAATCGCTGCTACACAAATGTATGCGAAGCCTTCCCGAAGGGTAGTCCGCCTACGCGGACTGGATTAGGGAGCTTGTCACCTTTGTAGATTCAACCCTTGGAACGTAGGCGGAGCTTTCTTGTTAGAGTAACCCAACTCCAGGGAGAGCCTGTTGGGTAACGCTTACGCTCTACCCAACCTACTTGAACGTTTTGAGCTGTCCCTGACATGCTCCAACTGGATTATAAAAGGCGTGGCTAACCTGGACTCAGTATTGTAAAGTTTCAATGATAATATAGTCGGATATAGTCATATTTGGTAATATATAGACATAAAACGCTCAGACTATTTGCTCGCGGATGTACACATTAAGAAGGTTGAAGCGGAAAACCGAAAAGATTGGGTCTGAGTTAAAATATCACGGACAATAATGCTACTAGCGGAAAGACATATAATCAAAAAAGGGCATCGTTTTTGGAGGTCGATAGATCGCTTGTCTTGGCAGTCTAAAAATCTTTACAACTCAGCCAATTATCTCATCCGTCAAAACTGGATTTATGGTCAGGGGTATTTGACTTATAATCAGATGGCTTCCTTGATGAAAGATACAGAACAATATAAGGACTCCTTACCCGCTAAAGTATCACAGCAAGTTTTAAGGGGATTAGATCGGAACTGGAAATCTTTTTTTGCCGCGAACTCTGAATTTAAAAAGCATCCCGATAAATTTATAGGTAGACCGAAAATACCTGGCTATAAAGATACAAAAAAAGGACGAAATCTTCTAATTTATACAATTCAAGCGATCAGTAAAGTAGCTAAAAAAAAAGGATTAGTCAAGCTATCAGGAACTAATATTGAGTTGACCAGTCAAGTGGCTAACCGTATAGCAGAAGTGAGGATTGTCCCCAAGTGCGATTGTTATGTAATTGAGGTAATTTATGAAGAAAAAGAACAGTTCTTAACCCCAAATGAAAAGATAGCCGCGATAGATTTAGGTATAGATAATTTGATGGCTCTAACTTCAAATCAACCGGAGTTTACTCCTTTGTTGATTAATGGCAGACCCTTAAAAAGCCTAAATCAATTTTATAACCAGCGTCGAGCTAAGTTACAATCTCTCTTAAAAAGCAATCGTCAAAGTTCCCAGAGAATTCGTCGTTTAACCCGTTGCCGTAATCAGAAGATAGATAATTATCTTCACCGAGCTAGTCGTTATTTAGTCAATCTCTTAGTTGATCAAGATATCACCACTTTAGTCATTGGGAAAAATGACGGTTGGAAACAAGAAGTGAACTTAGGAAAAGTCAACAATCAAAAATTTGTGACCGTTCCTCATGCTCGATTAATTGACAGGATTATTTACAAATGTCAATTAGCCGGAATATCTGTGATTCTTCAAGAAGAATCCTATACATCAGCTTCTAATTTTTTGAATTTAGATCCTCTCCCCGTTTATGGAGAGCTTACTGAAAAACCCGTTTTTAGTGGAAAAAGAATTAAACGAGGTTTATATCGTACAGACAAGGGGGTTCTTGTTCAATCTGATGTTATAGGTTCCTACAATATTTTACGAAAAGCATTCCCAAATGCGTTTAACCGCTATGGGATAGAGAGGTGCGTAGTTCACCCAAGGAGAATTAATCTCTCAAAGTAAAAGCGAAGGGAATTTCTGCAATGAGATTCAGTCTGTCTATATTTGACTATACTTTTACCAACTATAAAATTGCGGAAAAATGGTAATTCTAGCCAAATCTCATTAACCCCATTCTTA
>CAKZMA010000061.1 GCA_937127375.1 uncultured Coleofasciculus sp.
TGGAGATGAAATCGATATTTTAGTTGACCTGGATAGCATTACCCTTGATATTAGCAGTGAAGTAATGGCACTTAAACCTGCTCCCATTCAAGTGACGTGGTTAGGCTGGGATGCATCAGGATTACCAGCTATCGACTACTTCATCGCTGACCCCTATGTTTTGCCAGATTCTGCTCAAAAGTATTACACAGAAAAAATCTGGCGGTTGCCAGAAACTTATATCGCCGTGGATGGTTTTGAAGTCGGTGTTCCCAGCTTACGTCGCGATCAGTTAGGAATTCCCAGTGACGCTATAGCCTATCTCACGGCTCAGACAGGCTATAAGCGTCATCCCGATACATTACGATTACAGATGAGGATTATTAAACAGGTTCCGAATAGCTACTTCTTGATTAAAGGCTTAGGTGACCAAGAGGCGCTGAAAAATCTCTTTGCTCAAATTGCGGCAGAAGAAGGTGTAGAGAGCAATCGGCTGCGATTCTTACCTTGGTCTCGTTCCGAGGAAATTCACCGCGCCGACCTAACTATTGCGGATATTGCACTGGATACTTACCCTTATAATGGAGCAACCACAACCCTAGAAATCCTGTGGATGGGCATTCCCATAGTAACCCGAGTGGGTGAGCAATTTGCTGCTCGCAATAGCTATACCATGATGATGAATGCGGGAGTCACTGAAGGGATTGCTTGGACTGATGAAGAGTATGTGGAGTGGGGAGTTCGTCTAGGCAAAGATCCGGCATGGCGGCAACAAATTGCTGGCAAACTGCAACAGTCAAGGCAAACTGCACCCCTGTGGAATGCCAGACAGTTCACCCGCGAACTGGAAGCCGCTTATGAACAAATGTGGACAAGGTATTTAGACAACCGTCATTCGCGATGAATTCTGATGATATAACCGCTAATTCTCCAGCTTGGGCAGAACAAGCCCATCACTATTGGCTCCAAGGAGACTATGCCCAAGCCGCAGCCGTTTACGAGGAGGCAATCGCCAGGGAACCTGGAGTGATGTCTCACTACTGGCATGGTGGACTAATGCTGTTGCTTCAGGGTGATGAGGCGGCTGCCCAAACAACTTGGGCTTTGGCAATGATGGCGGGAGAAGCGGAGCAAGTCCAAAAATGGACGTTGGAGTTGAGTCACGTTCTGGATGCCGAGGCACACCGCCAGGAAGTGATTGCCCAACCGGAAACTGCCTGGTTAATCCGTCAACATCTGCGAGAAATTGCTCCAAAGGACTTACACAACTGCTGGCAAATTGTGCAGCTTGCTTTAGAATTGGGAACGTTCACGGCTGATGATTTAGCTAATCTCATTCAAAGCCGGGAAACTGCCCAGGCTGAGATAATTGATACAGAACGCTTAGGGGCTATCTTACCGCAAATTCTTGTCGTTATCCCCGATTCTCCGCTAATACCGGAGTTTATTCATGCCTGTTTGTCTGTTAGTTCTGAGCAGCAACTGATCATTAAAGCAGTAATGAAGGCGGCGGGAGAAGCATTTCGGCATGAGCAACCTGCCCTGGCGGCTGAATTAGCTTTAGTGTGCTATCGCCACCAGCCTAATGATTTGCGAATTTCCTATCTGCTATCCCTGTATTACCAGTACAGCCATCAATACAACGAGAGTATTGCAATTGCTAGAGAACACTACACCCGTTGCCGAATTCTACCTAGGCAAATCCAAGGGAATTTCTTGGTACTGCGAAGTTTGATGATTGCTGGTGGTCACTGGCAAGAAAGTGTGCTGTTACAGGAGAAGCACAAATCGCTGCTACAAACGCTGCTACAAGAACAACCCACAGACCTTGAGCATTCTATTCTGAAAGATTTATTACCGTCTCTTTACTTTTTCCCTTACTTTACAGACAGACAACCGGGTGACCGCCAGTTACAAAACCAAGTCGCTCAATTTTGTCACGACTCTTTTCAGGTAGCTGAGGACGTTAAACAATTTCAACGACAGCTAACCCAGCGACGTTCCAGCCAACCCTCAAAACCCCTAAAAATCGGCTATTTGTCTCATTGCCTGCGCCAGCATTCCGTAGGCTGGATTGCACGTTGGCTGTTCAAATATCACAACCACGAGCAGTTTCAGATTCAGGTTTTCTCGATTCAATCTGGGCAAAACGATAGCATTCAGCAATTTATCACTCATCACTGCGATCATTTTGAAGATGTTTCTACCTTAAAACCCGTCACCATTGCTCAGCAAATTGCCCAAGCGGGGATTGACATTTTGGTAGACCTCGACAGTCTCACCTCTAGTGTCGCCTGTGAAGTGATGGCACTTAAACCAGCCCCTGTTCAGGTAACCTGGCTGGGGTGGGATGCCTCGGGTTTACCTGCCATTGACTACTTTATTGCTGATCCCTACGTGCTGCCAGAGCCTGCCCAAGCAGATTATCGCGAAACCCTTTGGCGCTTACCCCAAACCTACGTGGCGGTGGATGGGTTTGAGATTGCAGTGCCTTCACTGAAACGAGATCGGCTTAATATCCCTAATGATGCCGTAGTTTACTTTAGTTCCCAACGGGGTTTCAAGCGCCACCCCGACACTGTCCGCCTACAAATGCAGATTCTCAAAGCCGTGCCGAATAGCTATTTTTTAATTAAAGGAGATGGAGATCCCGACAACATTCGGCTGTTTTTTGAGCAGTTAGCAGAAGAAGCAGGAGTCGGGATTGATCGCCTCCGCTTTCTACCATGGGCAAACTCGGAAACTGTTCACCGTGCCAACTTAGGTATTGCCAATGTCGTACTTGATACCTATCCGTATAATGGAGCAACGACTACTCTAGAAACGCTCTGGATGTGTATTCCTTTAGTAACCCGGGTTGGACAACAATTTGCGGCTCGTAATAGTTACACAATGATGATGAATGTGGGGGTAACAGAAGGTCTTGCCTGGACTGATGAAGAGTATGTAGAATGGGGTATCCGCTTGGGGAAAGATGAAACTTTACGACAGCAAGTCGCTTGGAAACTGAAGCAATCCAGACAGACATCACCTTTATGGAATGCTAAACAGTTTACTCGCGAGATGGAAAAGGCTTATGAACAGATGTGGCAAAGGTATATTGAAGCCAACCAATAGTCTGACCTACCTAATTGGATTTATATCAAATTCCACAATCCATTGTCTAACTGGACTGCTCGCTTATCACTAAAAGAGTGTAATTCACAACCTTGCATATTTTCAAGTCCTAACCGTGCAATCGCTTGTTGGTTTTCACTTTCCCAGATGATTCGAGTATGAACGTAACTCAGTAAAGCTTCCCACTCGATTGCACTGAGTTTTCCAACCAGAGAAATTTCTGCTTCCTCAGTCACATCTAACTCTTCTTCCATCAGAAGATTCATCACTACACTCGATAGCGCTAAATCTGCATCTTCTTCAGAAATATCGCTGGTATCTACCAAAAGAGTCATTTTGTTGTTATCCGGGTGAGCTACTACAGCTCTAATTACACTAGCCAAATTTTGATAGAGGATGTCCTCTGCTTGGTTCCAGTCTGGGAAAATAATCAAATTGATATCGCGTAATCTGAAATTGTCAACCAGACTATCAACCTGGTATTTCTGGAAAAGTTTTTGGAAAAGTGCGCCTATTTGAGCCGAGTAATCCTGACTATCAAAAAATCTGGGATTTTCCTGCATCCGTTGCTTAATCTGGTCACTCTTTTGTTTTCGCAAGTCAGAATTCATTCCCAGAGCAATAGCTAACTCAACATAAGATTCTTCCGTATTAACAATCAAATCATCAATCTGGAGTTCTTGTAAAAGTGCTGCTCCATGCTTGGATCGAACTGAATTTCCATCTAGAGTGATAGGGGGTAGACCAACTTCTAACGCATCAATTATAGAGTGACTTCCAGAGTGGGGATAAGCGTCTAGATAAACATCACCTAACCGTAAGTATTCTTTAACATCAGCACGATTGGGTAGAGTATCCAAAACAATCAAACGATTTTCTTCAATATCATGATTAGCGAAAATAGTCTTCATTCGTTTGAGGAAATGAAGTGTAGGGTAAGAGTTACTCCAACTGGGACTAAATGGATATAAGACCAACACAGAATTAGGCACAGCCGCGATAATCTTTGCCCAAGTTTCTCTTAACTCTGGGATAATCTTATAGAAGTTAGCACCAGACATAAACACAATATGCTTATCAGATAAGCCTAAACTTACCCTATCTGGCTGAACTGTAGAAGTAAGGGGTGTGATAGAGTAGTTGAAACAAAGACCCGTTCCCTCAAGAGTTACTAACTGTTCACGATACTGTTGCTGTGCTGCCAAAGATGGTTCTGACAGCTTACCAGAAATATAGTAATCAACATTTACCATTCCTGTGGTTACAGGGGAACGAATCATAGTGAATTGTAAACGTGCTAGTCGATGCAAGGCTAGCAGAGTAATAGCATAGGTTACCGCCGTCACGTTTGTACCAATGAGGAGAATATCCAAATCATCAGCACGAATAGTCTGCACTTGGTTAGATAAGTCGCCAGAGAGTTCAACTAGCTTATCTACACGACTTTTACAATACTGTTCTAGTGGGTGGTCAGTTTTCTGTAGTACATACAGTATAATCTCGAATTTATCTCTATCCAGATACTCGAAAGCAGGGATTGTCGCAAAATTTTGAGTTTGCGGTGTGAACTGAGCAACTAGAACACCGATATGAATCTTTTCTCTATTCGCTGCTCGTTTGGGAAAAACGTAATCAATCTGATAACCAAGAGCTGTCAAGGCGAACTCTATAATATCAGAACGCTTAGTATAAATATCTCTCAGATTATCATTGGTAAAATATAGAGGAATAAAATTAGTATATTGGGCAAACAATAATGCTACATTTTGCCACAACTCGGATTCTTTATTTTCTAATATGTTCTTATGCAGAAAATCCACTAATCCTTGCATGTATTGATAGTAAAGATTGACTTCCCCTATCTCCTGAAATAAACTGGGAGAACTCAATATAAATTTAAGATAATCACTGAGGAACCACTGAGGAATAGCAGAGATACCAAAGGGCAAAGGTAATTGATCCGCACGACAGTACAATGTCGCAGCTAGTAAAGATTGGAGTAGTAATGGTTCGTCAAAACCTTGACAATTTTTTGCCCTCAACTCATCTACAAAAATTGTTTCGGCTTCATTGAGCTTTTCATATTTTAAGCCACTGTTGAACTGCAAAAATTGATGTGCCTTGCCAATATCGCTCACGTAGACATTTTCTAGCTGTGCTTCTGCTGTATTTATCCAAAAATCAGCTATTTGTCTACGTAACTGACGAATTTGATCCTCTATAGATTGGTCAAGATTTTTTGTCTGGTACTGCTCAATCAGCTCATGAATTCCTAAAGGACTACTATTTTTTAAGATTCTCTCAGATTTTTTAGCTACTTTAGAAAAGAAATACTTTTCTTTTGATTTATCTTTATGTTTATCCAAAATCGCCAATATTCCATTATTTGCAAAATGCTTTCTTCCCGGATAAAGCCATTGGAGTTTTTCTTGAATATTTTTGGAAATTTTATCAGCAAATATTAATTCTAGTTGTTCAATATAAAATGAACTATTTCCAAAAAAATCAATATAATCTTCTGTAAAAAAGCGATTTATTTGAGGAGAATTATAAACATAGTATGTAATTAAGTTAGCTGTGGATTTATCAGTAACCTGATACAAGGAGTTGCATAACTCTGAAGGTCTCATTAACAAGTGTCCCCAGGGAGGAATTGGAGAGTCATGGTAATCAAAAACTCTGCCTTGTCGATCAGTTATTTTGGGTAAATGATGACCATTGATTGCTGACCAAATAGGCGAAAAAATAGAAAATAGCTTACCTGACGGTTTAAGTGCTAAAAACATCTTATCTAGTGCCGCCGGAAACTTCTGAATATGTTCAAATGCTGCAATTGAAAAAATTAAATCAAATTTTTCATAGTAATCACTAGGTAAATTCTCTATATTTTCTAAAAATAAGTTATATTTACCTAGCTTTCTATTGTAAAAAGTCATATTTTGTGATGAGTTATTCCTATTTCGGATTGTACTGGGGTGGTGCGATCCCCCAACTTCTTGAAGGGCTAGATCATAATCTGGTGTTTCTATTGCAGACCAAGATTTTACGTGGAGATAGTCAAGAACAAATTCTTTAGGTAAGCTGCCACCAACTTCCAGAACATCTTTTCCTTCAAATCCTACAAGTTCTTGACACCAGTAAGCAAAAGGAACGTGATACCTTAAGTTAAATTTAGTTTGGCACTCGGAAAAATTAGACTCAGTTAATCTCTTATTCATCCGCTCATTCCTATCTGAGGTTAGAAAATTCAGCGATCGCGCTCTCCACTCCCCTCACTCCCTTCTCCCACCTGCTGCTGCAACTG
>CAKZMA010000062.1 GCA_937127375.1 uncultured Coleofasciculus sp.
TAATCGGGAGGCTAAGTCTTTGATATGCCCCACACTCATGTATAAGCGATCGGCGACGGTGCTGTATGTTTCTTTGTCCCAAGCGGCTTTGAGGATTTCTTTTTCTGGTGCGGTGAGTGGTTTATCGGTTTTGGCTTGAAGGATAGATTCGACAAACTCTAGGGCTTCTTCAAGAGTCATGGGCAGTTAGAGGTTATCTGACAATGTTTTTGATGCTTGCATCATAGTTTGTATTTTAGCCGCTCATTTCTAGAAGTTCCAACCCTTAATTAAGGTCAACTCTTCTTGCTTAAGTTTTCGGGGGAAAATACGGAGAAAAAATACGCGATCGGCGCAGATAAGTGTATTACAGAGTTGGCGATTGAATGAAATACATTCCAGGACGTGTCTAATCGGATAGAGGCACGGCAATGCCGTGCCCCTACCCTAAATGGCGTTTGTGCGTAAGTCCTGATTTTGTAGAGACGTTGCATGCAACGTCTGGAACAACAGGTTGAGACTTTAGGTATTACGGATAGGTTTTTCGTATTACATACAGATGTGTTTTAGGGCGTGATGTTGCATGAGCGTGGCAACGATCCGACTGTTCCGACTTTATGATCCGACTTTCCCGACTGACAGGGGTGGGAAAGGGAAGCCATGATAGACACATGGAAAGGATGCAGCCTCTTGCAAAGAGCAACTGAATCCAATCCTTAGCCGGATAAATACTGAGTCAAAGGTAGTATATGTTCGGTGAACAAGCAAGTAAATTTACCCAAAAAGGAGGAAAATAATGTTATTGTATTATTGGCGTTTTTGGCGGTTTTAAAATATTAAAGTATCAATGTTTTAATTTGATGCTTTAAGACCAAAAATCTCAGCCCTGTGAAAATTTCTCACTCGGATTGGTAAGAGTTAATTGGTCTTAAATTAAAAATTTTAGCCAATGTAGCGCAGGCGAAATAAAACCGTACTGGTCTATATTTTGGCGAAATTTGGGATGCCATAAAAAAAGGAACCGAAGCATATTCCTTGATAGTTTTCACTACCTATTGGGTTCACTACCAGTTTTTAAGTCATGTCATATTCTCAATCAGCTAGTGCATCAGGCATTCGGGGTTGCTCTGAAGAGTTAGACAAAGCATTTTGGCAGCAATGGCAGCAGAATCGAGATTATCTTTACCGTTGCTCTCTCAAGTGGATGGGAGGAAATCCTATTGATGCGGAAGAGGCGCTCAGTCGCGCAATGCTCAAGGCTTGGAATAAATTGCCAAACTATGCCGAAAAAATCACTAATTTCCGAGCTTGGCTCACCCGCTTAATCCATAATCTATGTATTGATATACACCGAGAACGTCGCCGGAAAGCCATGCAAATGAAAAGTATTGAAGAAGTAGCCGCTCAAGACACAGAGGTTATTTATGGTTGGGACTCTCCTGAATTAGCACTTCTACATCATGAGTTGGGACAGTACATTCGCCGCGCCATAGATACTCTTCCTTCTCGATTACGCACTCCGTTTGTTCTGCGTTACTACCGCCAGATTTCGTATCAAGAGATAGCCCAACAACTCGCCATCTCGCTCGATAATGTTTACAAGCGCATCCAACAGGCACGAGATATTTTGCAAAAGCGTTTGAGCAGGTATTTTTCCGGGTTGGATGATGCTCTGTTCGATTCTTCCAATCCTGACTGCAAAAAGGATTTGTCTTTAGTGGAGAGCGAGCAATCCTATGAAACGATGATATCCGATTCTCAAGCAGCGATCGCTACCGGGTGCATGAACGAGACAATTAATTATCACGTCACAGCATCATGTCTAGAAACACTGCACTACGGATGGTATCGCTCACTCTCTCCTCTGGGGTGGAACTGAACGCTTACCTGGTTCTAGACGAAAAGCCAATCCGAATTGACCAGAAGCTGAAAACATTAAGTCAGTACGTGCAACAGTATCCCTCTGGATGGAAGAAACGGTTGGAATTGGCGAATCTGCTTTTTGCAAGGGGTGACATTGAGCAGGCGGTTGAGGAGTATCGCCAAGTGATAGAACGGCAGCCTTTATTGATTGAGGTACGGTTGAAGTTGGGGAAACTCTTACAACTCATGGGACAAGAGGTTGAGGCAATAGCGGTTTATGAGAGTGCCTTGCCCAAGGTAGGCAATCAGGCGACTCGGCAGCATATTGGTGGATTGATAGCTGTTTGTAGAGGTGACAGTCAGTCAGCAAGTCAGGCTTTTGAGTCAGCGGTTTCCCTGGAACCTGACAATGCGGCTCACTGGCTGGCGTTGGGGCAGGTGCAGATGGGGAGGGAGGATGGGGTTGCAGCTTTGCGAGTGTTTGATACGGTTTTGTCACTGAACCCGGATGATATTGTAGCGCTGATTGGTAGTTATGATGCGAGTCGGGCAGTGGGAAATGTTAGCGCAGCGCAGCGGCGGTTGAGCAGAGTGCTAGAGTTGGCGCCTGGTGATTTCCGGGCGCTCAAACGACTGGCAGATATTCGTTGCCGGATGAGATTGGTATCCGGTGAGGAGGGAAAGCAAACCAAACAGATCATTAGTTGTGTTCTGCAACTGGCTCCTGATGCGGCAGATGCCCATGAGTTACTGGCATATTATCACCTTTTCCGAAAGGAGTGGGCGAAAGGGTTAGGGGTGTTGGAACAGTTTACTAAGCAACACCCGAATAATCCGAAGGGTTGGTATTACTTTGGGCGGTGCTTGTTCCAGATGGGGGAATATCAGAGGGCGGCTGAGGTGATGCTGAAGGCTTATCGTCTGTATCCTACCGATTGTGAAATCTATCGGGCGTTGTGTGAGATTTTGCCTGTAACCTCTCCGTCTACCCCTCTCGATCCCCCCCAGCCCCCCTTAAAAAGGGGGGAGAATCCGGTTAATGTCCCCCTTGATAGGGGTACGTCACGGGGATCTAACTATCAAGTAACTCTTGCTTCGCTCATAGAAGAGATGCTTGAGCGGTTTCCTGAACGCTGGAGTGTTTGGACGACGGCGGGGCGGGTGCTGGTGGAATGGTTTCAGGAGATTGAGCGGGGGTGTAGTGTCTCTCTTCAGGGAACGCAACTTCAGCCGCAGTTGCCGGATGCTTGGTTTCGTCATGGGCGAGTGTTGGCGCTCTCCGGGAAACACCGGGAGGCGGTGGAGGCGTTGCAGCAGGGATGGCAGTTGTTGCCCCAAGAGGGGAGTTATCTGCAATCGGTGTCTGCTGCGGTGTGGCTGGGGGAGAGTTGTCGGGTGTTGGGGGATGAGGCGGCGAGTCGGAAATGGTTGGAGGAGGCTTGTCAGTTTGCTCAGGAATTGATGGAGTTTGACCCAGCGATGGCTTGTTACTGGCAAGGGAGAGCGTTGTTGGGGTTGGGAGATATCAAGGGCGCAGTAGAGGCGTATCGAAGTGCGTTGAGTCAGCGGTTGCTCTACCCTTTTCGTGGGGAGGTTGAGTCGGCTGTGAAACGGTTGAAAGGTAGGGGACGAAAGGGTTCTCGTGCTAAAGCGTAGATACCTCGAAAAAAACAGCCTCTAACTCGAAAAATTCAGAAATTGACCTGTGGAATCGTCTTATAGGTGTGAAAGCCTAAAAAGGTGTTCAACTTAAAGAATTATAATGAGAGGTAAAAATGCCAACCCCAACCTACCTAAACTGTAACGATAATCACAAAAATCAAGCCCAAAAAGCATACAATGAAGTTCGCTTATTATTGGGTAAGGCTAATAGCGCTATAGTCAGTTTGCAAAAATACAAACCCGGATGGAGATACGAGCCAAAAGATCAACAGGAGGCAGATCGTTTTGTCAAGTGGTTCGGACCTGTGAATGAAGCAAATTTAGCGACCGTCCGCGACAATGTAATTTATCCTATGGTCAGGCAATTAGAAAATAACTCTGTAACTGTTGAATGTGGAGGAGTTCATTGCGACCCCGGAGATTTTGCCTATGTCGCA
>CAKZMA010000063.1 GCA_937127375.1 uncultured Coleofasciculus sp.
AAGCCGAGTTTTAACCGGGGTGGCAGCGCGTGAGCGCTGCTTCTGTTTTCTTTTTCTCGTGAAAATGATAAGTTTTTGGAACTGGCTGGAAGAAAGAATTGAGAAGGATTAGCGATAACACATTCACGAATTTAGAATGCAAAAAAGTTAGAGGTGGACATGACGGAAAATAGAAAACTCATTGCTATGGAGCAAGGAATGGAAATGTTCAATCGCCTTGCTAACTCATTAAATGTAGTAATAATAAGCAAAATTAAAGGTAGTCTCAGTGAAGATGTTGTTAGACCGTCTCTAGATTTAGTACAAATTCGTCATCCTCGTCTTAATTGCCGCATTGTTGGTTTATTAGATAATTTACGCTTTGAAACTGAAGGAACACATAAAATCCCTTTGCAGGTAATTTCAAATTCTGACCCTAAATGTTGGGAATTAATTGCAAAGGATGAATTAAATAATCGAATCAGTAGTGACAAGGTTTTGGTGAGGGCAGTTTTAATTAAAATTAAGGATGGCAGTAATATCAATTATCTTATAACGAGTTGTCATCATGCTATAATCGATGCGATTTCAGGAATTTGTTTACATTCCGAAATATTAAAATTATGTGGTAAAATTATATCTACTAAACAATTTCCTAGTGTTTCAAAGCTGCCCGTTTTACCTTCCTTAGAAGAATTAATGCCAAAAATAGTTGAATTAAGTGTTCAGGATAAGCAGTTAAATAAAAAAACAGAAACTTTAGGATTTGAAAAATATCTACCTAATGAACTACGCAGTTGCGGGTTAGTTCATAGGAAATTTGAACCTGATTTCACCAACAGAATTATAGGTTCGTGTAAGAAAGAAAATACCACTGTTCATGGTGCTTTGTGTGCAGCTATGCTGTTGACAGTTGCAGAGACAATTAATGACGAAGATAAAGATTTGTACTTGAACTGTCGCTCATCTGTTGATCTACGAAGAAGGCTAAATCCACCTGTTAGTGATGAGAATATAGCAATGGTAGTTTCAGCTTTAACTACTTTCCATCAGATTAGAAAAGATCAACCATTTTGGGGGTTAGCCAGAGAAGTTACTCAGCAAATCACGGAAAGGTTAGGATCTTCCGAAATATATAACGTAGTTTTGTCGTACAAGAAAGGCACTGAGTTCTTACTGACTAACCCTGATAAAATACCTTTTTCTGTTTTTATTACTAATATCGGTCGTGTGAAAATACCATCAGACTATGGAGCCTTTAAGTTAGAAGAAATTAGCTATGCTTTATCTCTAACTGCAATGGGAAGTGTTTTTGCTGTGGCAGTTTCAACTTTTGAAGATAAAGTGATGTTGAATTTTATATATTCTCAACCAGGAATAAGTCAGAAAACAATAGAAATACTAATTGATAAAACTATATCTTATTTAGGAAAATATTGTCAATAATTTTTAATCTTCAACAGCACCCATATTTAGGAGCATACTTTTCTGTGCTTCTGTTAAACCAACAACACCTGTGATATTCGTACCTTCATAAAATCTATCAGGTCTTAGGGTTCTAATACACTTATTATTTTTAATAGACCAAAGTTTTACAGTACCATCATCACTTCCACTCGCGACAGTATCACCATCTGAACTAAAGTCAACACACCAAATCCAACTCTGATGTCCCTCAAATGTATTAATACATTTTCCTGAAATAGTACCTTTTAAGATGGTAATATCCCATATTTTCAAGGTATTATCATCGCTCCCACTGACAATCATCTTGCCATCCGCACTAATAGCAATCGACCGGATTCTAGACTCATGCCCCTTTAAGTCTATAGATTTTCCTGTTTCCCAATGCCACAAACGTATTGTTTTATCAGCACTCCCACTCGCAAGTATTTTTCCATCAGGACTAAAAGATAACGACCAAACTGGAGCAGTATGACCTTTCAAGTAACAAATATCTTGACCTTTCTCAATATCCCATAGTCTTATCAGCGGTTCTTTAGTACTGTCGTTACTTATAGCTAAAACATCTTTGTTGGGGCAAAAAGCTATGTCCCTTACTCGCTCATTAAAATCAGAAATTGTAGCAATTAATTTCCATTGTTCAATGTTCCACAGTCTAACTTTTTTCCCATAGTAGTAGCTGACAGCTAGCTTTTTACTGTCTTTGCTAAAAGCAACTGAAATAACACGACCTGAATTTTCATTTTCTGAAATTTTTTCCTCTTTTAGAGTTTTAATAATTTTCCATGTCGTAGTATGGAATACAACTACAGTACCATCATAACTACCACTAGCTAAAAGAGTCCCTTCTGTATTAAACGCTAACGTTCTGACTAAATGTTGATGGCGTTTTAACTCTCTATAACTCTTATTGTCGGTTGCAACATCCCATAGTCTAACTATGCGATCTTCTCCTCCGCTAACCAGTAATGCTTCCTTTGGACTAAAACTAATAGACCAAATTGGATTTGTATAACCTTGAATGCTTCTGTTACATTTGCCGGAAATAATATCCCAAAGCTTTACACTTTGGTCTTCCCCACCACTAAAAAGAGTTTGACTATTCTCTATTGGAAATGCTAACCCTCGAATTGAAGCTTTATGACCTGTTAAAGCCCATTTTAATTTACCTGTCTCACTATCCCACAAGCGAATAGTTTTGTCTTCTCCACCAGTAGCCAGGAGATTACCTTTATGATTAAAACTGACGGTTCCTACCCATCCCTTATGTCCACGTAATTTAAAAGTGCAATTCCAGCTAGAGGTATCCATTAGCCATATTTCGTTAGAGTAACCCATCTTGGGCTGACCTGCAATAGCGAGTGAATTCCCGTTAGGACTAAAGCCAAGAGATAAAATTCCACCGGGATAATCAATAATTTTAAAAACTTCACCATTAGAAACACGCCAAATTATTAGTTTTTCACTATTTTCGCTCCCACTAGCAATGAGTTGATTGTCAGCGCTAAAAGCAACTGTATTAGTCCATCCATTATGTCCTTCAAGCTGTTTAATTAATTTTCCTGAATTAACATCCCACAATTTGACTTTATTGTCTTCACCCCCGCTGGCAATAATTTGGCTATCATGACTAAAGGCAACAGATCTAACTCTTCCATTTTCGTTTAAAGTATGCAGGTGCTTTCTACTTTGAACGTCCCATAAATAAACTTTTTCGTCACCACTACCACTCGCTAGAATATTACCATCTGGACTGAATGTGATCGTCCACACCCAATCCGAATGACCTGTGAATGTATAAATACGAGTTTCATCCTCTATTTCCCAAAGAATAACTTCACCGTTGGTTGTTCCTGCTGCTGCTAACTTCCCAGTTGGGTTAAGTGCTACACATCTAATTGTCCCAAAGTCTTCTCGGAAAGCGGATTTAGTCAGGTTGCATTGAGAAAAGTTAACTTGATGTAAGGGCTTTTCCTGTAAATAGGCTTGCCAAACAGTTAGATCTGAAAAATTAGAACCTGTTAAATCGGCTCCTGATTCGCGTAGTAGATTAATAATATTTCCAGCCGCATATCCTTGTGGTGAATTATTGCGAATTTCTGAAAGTATATCTTTGAGTTGTATTGTTAAGTTATTGAGGCTGCCGAAATAGTATTTTATTTCTGCTAATATTCGTTCAATAATAATACGTTTTTGCTCTGCCATAACATATTCTTTTGATGTGGCTTTCATCAATGCATGACTGTTCAAAAGCGAAAATTTTCTGGATTTAATTTCTGAAATTATAGTGGGAATTAATTTCTCCGTCATGTACTCTATGAACAAAGGCTGTAGTGCAATTTTCCCATCTTCAGTATTGTCTACGCGAAAACTTCTTTTAATAAGTTGTATATTTTCTGTTACTTTCCTTTTCTCTTCTGGGGATAATATATCTTCTTTCAAATCATCAATTGAAACTGGCTCTCTATTAATTGCCAGCCAATACATAATAGATTTTTCAGGCTGCGACAATTTTTCAAATTGTTTATCAAATAAATGTTCAATACTTTTAATTATCTTTGTTCCTTTTTTCAAGAATTCAGATATATTTGATAAATATGATGGACTAGATATTTCTCTAGCTACTAAATCTAAAGCTGAAGGATTGCCTTCGTAAAATTTAATGACTTTTTGCCAATCTTGCTCAGAACCTTTGAAATCCCCAAGGGCTTCAAAAATTTTTCTGGCCGATAAAGTATCTAATCCTTCTAGTTCCAAAAAACGAACCGGTCTAGTTGCACCAGCAATCTTTTCTAAACTTTCCGACTTGCTAATTAAGGGCTTCTCTCGACTAGTTAATAGCAAGCAGCTTTTATGTTCAGATCTTCCTATTAACTCTAACATCTGTCCATAGGTTTCGTAACCTTTTCGATACTGTTTAACCCCATCGTTTTCCTCTAGAATAGTCTCAAAATTATCCAATATTATTAGACAACGAAATTGATTCAGGTAATTCAAAAGCCTTGACATCTTTTCGTCTATAGTTCTAGGTAAATCAATTTCTTTATTATCTGACAATAATCTTATGAAATCTGCAATAGTTTCTTCAAAGGGAAGAGAATTTAAAAGTCTACGACCAATGACGTAATCAAAATTATCCTGAATATTTACAGCTATTTTTTCAGCTAAAGCAGTTTTGCCGATTCCTCCTTTCCCAAACTTTACTGAAAGGTGAGTTTTGCCCATTCCACCCACACCAACAATAGCAATTAATCGACAACGATCCTTAATGATCCAGTTTTTCAGTGTTTCTAGCTGCTCCCGCCGTCCAAAGAAAGGTTCGTTGGCAAAAGTTGGTATTGTACCCCAATCTTGACGGCAATAACGAGGCTGAGTAGCTGTCAAACTATCTAAAGTATGGGTTTTAGCTTTTCGAGATTTTTTAAGCTTCTCCTTTTGTTTATTATTTTCTTGCCAAAAATCATTAAAAATATTCAAGCTTTTTTCTAAATCTGTATCCCATTTATCCCACAACGTAAATGTAAGGGTTAGTTCTGATTCTGGTCTACGACCTGCGGATTTATATTCAAGAATGTGTAAAAAATCTGCCAGGCAGCTTTTTAATGCATCTCTAATATTTTCTGAAGATAGTTCTCTTCCTTGAGAAGTTTTAATATTTTGGCAATTAGCTAAGGTGACTAGATGCCGTAGTTCTGTTTTCAGAATTAGCGTTGTTTTATCTGGAGTGTTGCACTCAATAGGGATGTTCTTGTAGTTTGGTAGCTCATCCACAGCAAAACTCAGTATAGCTTCAAAAAGTTGACTGACCCACTTTTGCACGCTAGGCCCAGTGCTAAGACCTGACATAATTCTCTCCTAGCCGCCTATTCAAAATTTATTGGGGGAACTCCAATACTCATGAGCCTACCCCAATACTTTAACCCTTATCATAACTGGCTTTCAGACTCTTTGGGGTAGTTTTGAACATTTAATTACCCCAAATTTAGTCTTGATTCAGTTGAATTTGAGGCTAACAGCCATGATGAGCATAAAAGACATTCTTGCCCAAAGCCCAGAGTTCCAGAACTTAATCCAAGGACGCAAAATGTATCAGACGATACAAATAGAAACGGCGAATCCCAAAACCCTGAACCATGCTGGACAGATTCAGCAGGTTTTATCAGACTTCCCTGGAGAAGTTCAGA
>CAKZMA010000064.1 GCA_937127375.1 uncultured Coleofasciculus sp.
GTCCTTTGTCCTTTGTCCTTTGTCCTTTGTCCTTTGTCCTTTGTCCTTTGTCCTTCGTCCTTCGTCCTGAGTTCACAGGTTATCAATTAATGATCATGCATTTCTGCGACTTTGTGCAGCGACGTTTCAAATTCCATGCGTTGTTGAGCATTGCGGAGAAAGTAACCATTCATCATCGCAGAAACTAATAACCGACTCAGATTTTCGCGGTTAGTTGTAACAGTGACATTAAAATGTTCGTGAGGGAGTGTGCCTAACATTCCGATTAAGTTGCGTTCCATCACCTGAACCACTTCCGGATCGGGTTTAGAGAGTTGGGCAACGGTTTCTGGATGCAGAGACTGGACATATTGCCAGAGTAAGTTACCGCCTTCGCCTTCGTGATCAAATAATTCTGGAACTCGATTGGGCAGATTGTTCATGGTGATAATTGAAAATGGGTAGTGTCGTTTGCTTTCCTATCTCTTATCTCTTCTCTTACTTTAATCAATCTCTTAGCCGTCGCCTAGTGAGTGCAACCGAACACCTGTGGCGGATTTTACGACGTGATCAACTATATACTCACATTAAATAGGTGGACACAATAAAAGCTAACGGTGAAAATCGTCATTTGTCATTTGTCATTTAGTCGGGGCGGGTTTAGTTACATCTGGGTATAACCAAAAAAATAGTAGTGAAACCCGCCCCTACACACTCTCCCTCATCTTCCCCATCTTCCCCATCTACCCTTGCTCCCCCCAGACAACCTCTCTTACCGCTTCCGCCCAACCCTGAGAACCGGGTGCGGGTGCGACTTGCCATCCTTTACCGGATAAGCCGGGATGAATGCCTTTATTTCCAGGAACAATTACCGGACTATCCACCGCTTCCAGCATCTCCAAGTCATTGGGACTATTGCCTAAACCCAGGGTAGTAATTTTGGCATCGGGTCGAGCAGATTGGTAGGAATCTACTAACCACTGTACCGCTTTTCCTTTACCTGCTCCAGCACCAATCAAATGACAAAATCGATCGCCAACAACTATCCGGTATCCTAAGTCTTGTACAATTTCGTTAAGGCGTTCTGGTGTTACCTTCTTAGGAGTCACAAAGGGTTCGGTAAACTCCCGCGCCTTGGCTTGTTTGGCTTCATCGGAGGACAACCCTGTCAAGTTACAAATCTCGGCTTCACTCATATCCCCAAATCCCTGCAAGGGTTCATTGAGGGCGGTGGCTATTTTCTCTAATCCAAGTCTTGCTTCAGCATAAGTACAACCTAAGCGATGCAGATAATAATCCCCCCATTGGTTACTTTTGGGTAAGGTTAAGTCGTTATGATCGAGGGGAACAAAGATACCGCTACCATTTTCCACAATAAACGGATCATTGATTTGTAGGGATTGGCGTAGCGTTTCGACTTCTAGGCGTGTCTTACTGGTAACCGGAATAACCGGAACCTGATTATTCTTTAAGGTATTGAGAACTGGAATAGCATTCTGATAACTGTAAGTCTCAGAATCTAGAAATGTGCCATCTAAGTCGGTGAAAATGATTAAAACGTTTGTCATTCGTCATACCCAATTTGGGTTAGGCACCCCGATTATAACTCAGTTCGCGCAGGCGGACTACCCTTCGGGAAGGCTTCGCATACATTTGTTTAGCTGCGATTTCAATCGCCCTAGCAGGTAGTCATTTTTCCGCCATAATCATAATACTGATCAATTAATTTCAGAATCTCCTCATAATCAAAGTTATCAGCAAGTTCCAACACCTGCGTAACAAAGGCAAGATAGTTGGGAGCATCCCAATTTGGCACGTTGGCTCTTTGAATGGGGCTGAAACCCTTACAAATCTGTTACATTAGGAAATGTAATCTCACTTATGCAAGCTAGCTATGTCAAGTACATTTTTTATCGGTTTGCTTGTGCAAGTCAGGTTGACCCATATCCAGGACGCGATCGCAAACCCTTCCTCTTGCTCCACAATGACTCTGACTTTTGTCAAGTACAATTTATACTAAATTAGATAAGCTTACCCTGTTGAGGCTGGTTAACAAAACCAGCGTGGACGTGCTGTTTTGTTGTGTCCGACTACTTAGAATATTTTGGTTTATTTAGTAGATTAACAAGAACATGGAACGTGGTTTACTCTGGTTACCCTTACTCGCTGTATTTATTTGGCTAGCTTGGTCAGGTTGGAATGAATATCAAAAAGTTGAGGCATATCGTGTATGGGCAGAACAATTTGAACGGGCAAAATATGATATTTATGCGGTACTGGGACAAAAGGGGAAGAATCTGACCTGGGGAAAACCGACTCGTTCGGGTCCGGTGGATATAGAAACATTTTCTCTGAATGATGTCCAAAGCATTAAACTGGTAGTTGATGGGCAAATTGTTACCTTAGAGAATCCGCCCAAAAAAAGTCGCGCGATCGCACTAGAGTTTCTCCTGCCAGAATCCACGATTCAGGTTCCGTTTACCGAAATTCCTCTGGCGGTGGAGTGGGGCAATTTTCTCCGGAATTATAAATGAAATGGCTTTTATCGGGGCAAATTGAACCAAGTAGCGATTAAGACTAAGTAGGGTAAAGGTGCGTTACGCTTCGCTAACGCACCCTACAAATAGGTTGCCCATTTCCTGTCTCGTGACGTAGTTTGATTGACGCTTCGCGAGGAATACAAATGACCAATGACCAATGACCAATGACAAAAAGGAACGTTAACCACTAAAATTCGTCTTGATAAATAATAGTTCTGGTGCTTTTTCTATGAAACCTATCTTACCTATTTTTGCGATTATCGGATTACTCCAGAGTTGCACCACCCCGGTGAACATTTCCTCTCAAGCCATCAGGAATCCCGCTAATTGCCCTAGCCAAACTGAACCCGTACCGATCGCCTCTGCTAATGATCAGGGAGTGTATCAGCAATTTGACTATCATATTCGCGATATTATTACAGATGCTGATACGATTACCTTCCAGACGCAGCAGTATGATATTGTATTTTGCCGATTTGACCGCACTTGGACGGTAGAACCGGGAACCTTAGCGAGTGAAGCTGAGACGACGGATAATCCGGAACAATTCCAAGAAAATCTGCAAAATCCCCCCTATCAAACTATTGAACTTAACGGAAAATCTTATCAATATCGCGTCATTCTCGAACCGAATCCCTTTGGCAATGAAGCCCAAGGAATTGAACCCGAAACGGTTGTCTTTGAACTGATTACTCCCAATAGCGAACAACCCCAACGTCACCCCCTCTATACTTTAGACCAGGTAAGGCAGGCTGAAGTCGGATTTTCCTTGGGAGTTCCTCGAATTACCTCCGCCCTCAGTTATGCCGATCGCCTATTTTGGTCAGTCGCATCGGAACAAGGGGAAGGATTTAGTGGTATCGCCACGATGGTTGGTTACAATCCCGATATGAATGAGTTGGTGGTGATTCAACCTGAAGAAATCCAAGGGCAACAAATTACTGATTTTGTCATCGCCGGAGATCCTAGCAATCCAGTCTTTTGGCTGGGAACTCAAATCAGTGGCGAAGGGAATCCCTATTTATCCGGAATGGGATTAGTCGCCTATCGTCCTTCTCCCCCGAGTCTCAAATCCGGAACAATTACTTCCTACACCGTCCGCAATAGTCCGATTATTGGGGCAATTCCTGATCAACTGCACTTAGAAGGCGATCGCCTCTGGGTGGGAACTGGAAACGGGGTTTGCCAGGTTCGTTGGCAAGGGGCAGATAATCCTGGAAATTGGTCGTGTTGGCGATTTGCAGCAAAGGCGAAACTGCCGAGTCAGGGATTGCCGATTTACCGCCGTTTATTAGCGGAAACTCCAGCCGTTACCCTTGACCCAGATCAGGTGGGAGACACGGTAGAGGTGTTATGGTGGTCTCCATTGGACTACCAAACCCAAAAAGGGCGGTATGAAGTTCGGTATGAGGATGGCTTTACCGTCACCTTAGACGAGGGGACGAGTTCTTGGTCTGAGAAATATGGGTCATCATGGCAACCTCGTCCCTGGCAACCGCCTCTATACTGGGCAGGACATGAATGGCATTGGCAAGGCGATCGCTTTGTGCGCGGTTTTGATCAAGTCGCCCTAAATTTCTTTGGTGGTGGACCTCTGGGAATTGTATCCGATCAGGATCAATGGACAGGGGAAAAGCCTGCCAATATGAACGTCTTGCGGGGTGATCTGGAAGTATTGGAATTAACAGAAACGACCACTAAGCTGAATTACCATTCAGGTTGGGTGGAGGAAGAGTTCCTCAATCCTTATTTCACGGTAGTACCCCAAAATCGTCCCTTCAATCCTCGTTCCAATCCTTTGGATGATCTTTGATCATAGATGAACTAAATAGAAGTATAAGTAGGTCAGTGGAAATAAACTGAACCACGTTAAATTCTGTTCATCTTTTACTCTACAATTTTGATTAACCAAGCCGTATTGGGTTAACCACAGGATTTGATGTATGAGCCAAACCTTACAAGAGATGCAGCGTATTGCCGGAGCAACGTTTGAGCCAGTTGCCCAAGTGCCAGTACCAAGTAGTTTCGGGAATGATACAGCCGCCCTACAAGCAGCGCGTCAAGGGGTGGCTTTAGTTGACTTATCCCATTGGGGATTGCTGAAAATCTCTGATGAGGATAGACTGCGCTTTTTGCATAATCAGAGTACCAATGATTTCCAAAACCTGAAACCGGGACAGGGTTGTGATACCGTGTTTGTGACCTCAACTGCCCGTACTATTGATCTGGTAACCGCTTACGTCACGAAAGAGGCGGTATTACTATTGGTATCCCCCAATCGGCGTCAACAGTTACTCGAATGGCTTGATCGCTATATCTTTCCCATGGATCGGGTGGAATTGGCGGATATCTCCAATGAAACTGCTATTTTTAGTCTAGTTGGATCTGACTGTGATACCCTTTTGACCAAGCTAGGTGTCCAGTTGCCGATTGGTGAGGCATACCCCAGTCATCAACATCTCACGCTGAATGATATAGAGGTGCGAATGGCTAGAGGAAGTGGTTTAGCACTCCCCGGATATACCCTAATTGTTCCCGCCAGCGATGCGGCAAAGCTATGGCAAACCTTAACTACAGCCGATGCTATACCAATGGGCGATCGCGTTTGGCAGCAGTTGCGAATTGAACAAGGACGTCCGCTTCCTGATTATGAACTAACAGAGGATTATAATCCCCTAGAAGCGGGGTTGTGGAGTACGATTTCCTTTGAGAAAGGATGTTATATCGGTCAGGAAACGATCGCGCGATTAAATACTTACAAAGGCGTCAAGCAGCAATTGTGGGGAGTGCGTTTACCAGCACCTGTGGAACCGGGAACTGTAGTCACCGTGGATGGGGAAAAAGTGGGTAAGTTAACCAGTTGTACGCCAACGGAACAAGGTTACATCGGTTTAGCCTATATCCGTACCAAAGCTGGCGGCGTTGGGCTTAAGGTTCAGGTGGGAGAGGTTGAGGGTGACGTTGTGGATGTTCCCTTTTTGACCCACGAGTACCCTGGAAATCAGTAGGGGCGGGTTTAGCCTTTAATTGTTGTATCCTACCGATAACCTTTCAACAAAACCCGCCCTTATTTCATTCTGCTTCTCGAAACCGCTATTTACCCAACAG
>CAKZMA010000065.1 GCA_937127375.1 uncultured Coleofasciculus sp.
GCTCCAACCGAATTAGTATCTCCTGTGAAGGTAGATCAAGACTATTCTTACACGGCTAAGAACTTCTGTGGCTCAGGCTACTTTTTATTAGAAGACGCGGCATGTTTCTTAGATCCATTGCTTTCGACTGGAGTACACCTTGCCACTCTTAGCGGGACATTAGCAGCAGCAAGTTTAGCCAGTGTGCTACGAAATGAGGTGACACAGACCCAGGCATACTCTTATTACGATAGAGGTCTTCGTCATACTTACTTACGCCTGTTGGTGATTGTTTCATCGTTATACGATCTAATGCAAAAGCAGGATTTTTCGTCCCAGGAGAAGCCGCAGAGTTTTCAACCTGATGAGAGCAAAGTTGAACTGACTAATCAGACTCCGAACTTACTGCCTGGTCTAGAGGATGTGTCAAAAGCTGAGAATGGTCTTTGCCATCAGGTTACCAAAGAAATGGTGGAAATACTTGCAACCAGCTCTGCTGTTTTGGAACACGTTGAATCAACCTCGAACATGGGAGAAACTCACGCAATATCAATGGATAATGTCTTCAGTTCGCTGTGGCAACAGCTATTCTCATGGTCGTTACCGACAGAAAATGGTTTGCAGGTCATAACGAAACCACAGTTAGGATTAACTGCTGTGAACGAAGATGGCAGTAGCGTAGTGGGAAACAAGGGTGAAACTCTATCAGAGAACACTCAAAGAGTAGATCAGGCAGAGCTGGATGCAGCTCTCGCTCAGGTTTAGAGGGCGTTTATCAATCCTCTTAAAATAGGACGTTAGTTGAACTATTAATCTTCTGTGAAGCAGGCATTATATGACTACTCTAAAAAATTTATCAATGGTTTCCGTGGGGACAATATTGATTGCTTTAGGAACCTCGGATGCAGTGCAAGCCGCTCAATTTTTTGGCTCTCCACAGTCTTTAGGAGAGAGCTTTGTCCGCTCCTTTGTCACCTTAGATGACGTGGGAAAACCCTTAGAAGTTGGTGTAATACTTACCCAAGAAGCGCTATCTTTACCCACCAGCGATACTGCGCCCCATATTTCGACTGTACTTTCTTTGCCGTCTGAGGCTTCAGATGTAGCGATCAACCACTTTGAGTTGACCTATCACCCAGATGGTTTTTCCGGACTCCCAGAAGTTTTGGGTGTACCCAGGTTCACCATTGATTCTTTCCTGATCAGTCCTCAGGAACGTGCTTCAATTTGCCCCAATCTGGACACAACTGTCTCAGTACCGACATGCAAGGGTGAGGAGCTAGCACAGGTTCTCACGCCGCCTCAACCGGGAGTTGTTCCGCCAGGGTTGCAGCCGACTGGAATTGTAACTCCTGGCATCGGAGCGCGTTATTTTGACCCTGATGTGCTTTTTCCTATACTCACGCAGCAGCAGCCATTTACCACGCTCTATGATTATGCTTTCTTTGACGGTCAAGCGAGTGTGATAGGTTTTGGAGCCGCAAAAGCTTTTCTTGAGACGCAATCAAATGTTACGAAACCTATTAAAGTACCGACCTCTTACATAAAGAGTGGGTATTATCCAACCGAATATAGCGTTATGTTTGATGCCGCTTCTCAAGAATACAAGATGGTGCTAGGTGGATTTAATTATCGTTCTGTGCCTGAAATTTCCCCCACATTGGGTTTACTAATGCTTGGAATTTTGGGGACAATTACGCAATGTAAAAAATTACCAAAAGCTTGAGTAGCTGAATTGGTATATATCCTCTAAAATCATTAACTTTAGAGCGTAGCTCTCACCGAAAATCATGACAAGTAAAAAAATCCCAAGCTTCAAAAGTCAAGGAATCATCATGGCTACAATGATGGCATTCAGCTCGATAATGGCAATGGCATCAGCCACGACAGCAGCCACATTAAAGGTTTCTATTGAGAACCTGTCGCCGCCAAATGGTAATGTTTTGACTCCATTCTGGGTTGGCTTGCACAATGGCAGCTTTGATCTTTACGACTTGGGTTCGCCTGCTGCACCAGCGATTAAGGCTTTGGCAGGAGGTGGCATTACTGGTTTTGAAAGCACCATTCCAGGTTTGGTAGAAGGCTTTAGAAGTATCGGGTTTCCAGATTTTGATGGAACCATTCCCAACATTCCACCAGATTCGACGCTTTCGAGTGTATTCGCCAGAAGTTCAGCAGCTATGAACGGTGGTATCCAAAGCTTGGTCTTCACCAACAACCCCTTTGGTCTAGGAACGACCGGGGTTTCAGGTATTTTTTGGCCAAGCTATACTGCTACGAGGATGATCGAACTGAACAACAGTTTTGCTAGCCATAGGTATTTTAGCTACGCTACAAACCTTTATCCTACTAACGATGCCTTCATTGCTAATGATGACCCCATTGAAATATTCGACGCTGAGGGTAACTTCATCGGCGCTGACTTCATCGTTTACGGACATCAAGTCTTGGATGCCGGTACTGAAATAAACGACGAGAATCCGTTAGTGGGTGCTCCACTATTCCACACTGGCATTCCCGAAAACGGTGTGATCCATATTCATCAAGGTG
>CAKZMA010000066.1 GCA_937127375.1 uncultured Coleofasciculus sp.
ATATCAAATACTGATAACAGTGTCCATAAGCAGTAAGTTCAAGTCTCTGTGAAGGCATGATCTCGAAAGACTGAAGAAGTGTCAAAATGTGGAATGGTTTTGCTGGAACTATATTCTTGCGTACAAGTGAGTCCACATGGAGCCGCAGTTCATCTTTCTTTGCCCAAACCTGCTGGTCGTCTACTTCTTCAGTTGACTCTAGTTCGACCCATTTATTAATTAGTTCACTACGACGGACATTACCGAAAGGGCGAATTTCAAATTTCTTATAGTCATCAAGCTCAGGAAAATCAGGTGCGATAAATATAAAGGAATATTCTGCAATAATAATAGTGCGAGAAAAAATTGAATTTAGCTTTGCTAGGAGTTTACTTGTTGCCTTTTGATTAACTTTATTTTTTGAAAAGTTGTCAATTATACAAGATAAGTTATCTTGTTGCAATAATTCTTTTGCAGTGACAAAAGAATATATTTGTTTCACTAGCTTTGCAATTTGTTCATCAATCCTAGAGGTTTTTATGTTTGCTCCTTCAATAAGTAGAGGTGTGTATTTAGAAGAAATCGCATCTATAAATAATCTTTTTGCCAGGGAAGTTTTTCCTGACTGTTCATCTCCTAAAATGAGAATTCGATTTCCCTGTTCCCATATTTTTTTACCTGAAATATTCAATGATGGTTCTTCTAATGATTCCTTTATGCTCCTTAGGTCAGGATAGACAAATAAATCATTCAGAGAAATATGTTCATGATTGCGACGTACAAATTTTATTTCAGTATTTTCAAGAAACTCTTTGAAATCATTTGATAATTGAGTCTTTAAACTAGAAGGTGTGCTTGAATTACTGATTTGACAATTATTATGATTTGCCAGTATTTCAAAGGCAAACGCACTGGCATGATGAGAAGCCTTTTCCTGTCGAACTTGTTCAGGCTCTAGGTCATCGTCGTTTTTGCCTTCAATCAGATCGGAGATGCCTCGAATCACGATCGCCTTGATATTGGGGTAGGCAAAGGCTGCACTCAAGAAGCCAAATCCTTCCATCTCGACAGCGATCGCATCGTTATAACTCGCCCTCAGAAGCTGAAAAATATCCGACTGTCTAGAGGCAATCACCTTTTCACCAGCAGCAATGGGAGCCACGCGAACGCGGGGCTGTGGAACGGGACTGTTGGTTAACCGATGTAACCACTCCCCTTTTCTCGCCTCCGCTCTAGCTCTCTGCACCAGCGCATGGGCAGACTTTCCCGCTTTCGGGCGAGTGAAAAACTGCTCTCCTACTTTTCCTGACTCATAGCCGTAAACATCCGTCGCTACTACCACATCGCCAATTTCAACGTCTTTGATCCCTCCAGCGATACCTACAAAGAAAAGGATATCGGGCTGGAAGTGGTTGATCGCCCGCTCCGCTTCCACTCCTGCACCCGCATTGCCAGCCCCAACCTCAACAATTCCCACTTCCCATTCGTGTCCGTTGGCGATGAATGTTCCCCGCTCATAAATTGTTCCTTGGGGATGCATTTCCTCCTGAAGATCGGTCAGATGAGTACGGACAGCCAGATATTCAACAGTAAGAGCACTCAAGACAACAGCACAGGGCATGAGCTTATCCTTCGAGTAACCTGAATATTCACTATTTTGGCTATTTAATCCAAGTTTGCCCAGAGTCAGCGAGAATTTCTTTGGCTGGCAGAGAAAGGGTTTCTCATCCGTCACAATAGATGCAGGGTTTTAGGAACTGGGGAGTCAGCCATGAGCGATAAAGACCAAATTCTGGAAATTTTCTTTAAGGAATATGACAAGCTGAAGTCAGAGCAGGCTCAACGGATTGGCTTTCGGGATAACTTGTTATATGTGACGCTGGGTGTGTTTGGGGGAGTTGTCTCCTTTGCCGTTTCTAACCCGTCCAACTATTACGCTCTGCTGGTGATTCCCTGGGTATGCCTGATTCTGGGCTGGACGTATGTGGTTAATGATGAGAAGATTTCAGCGATCGGCAGATACATTCGCTACAAGTTGGTCAATAAGGTTAAGGAACACACGGGCTATGGGGATCTAGAAACCCTCTTTGGTTGGGAGATTGCCCACCGTAATGATAAGCACCGCAAACGCCGCAAGATTCAGCAATTAATTGTGGATGAGATTACGTTTGTCTTTTCCGGCATAATTGCTCTCAGCGCATTCTGGTTTCTGGTTGCCAAACCTCCTTTAGGTGTGACAATTTTGTCCTGGGTAGAACTTCTACTTTTAATCCTGTTGGGAGTCGAGATGTTTATTTATGCTGACCTGGCAGAGGGGCGTTAACCTTTAATCTGGGTGTACCATACAGCAACGAAGAAAGTTAGGCGATGGCGAAAATGAAACGGGACGCAGAGCGAGAAGAGCGGATCACGATGGACATTGTGGTGGATGCTTACGGACCAGAAGAGCAGGCAATGGGCTGGTACTGCTATTTACAGGACACAATGCAGTTT
>CAKZMA010000067.1 GCA_937127375.1 uncultured Coleofasciculus sp.
ACTGATTTCTTTGCTAAGACAAGCGGAACTTGGATAAATGTGATAACGGTAGCTATTGGTACAACGGTCGGGTTGTTACTGAAGCACCGTTTACCTAAACCTATGCAACAAATTATCACCCAAGGGGTAGGGCTTCTCACCCTATTTCTGGGTGTTAGCATGGCGGCGAGTATGACTCAGGTGCAAGCAGGGCGCATTGATGGTGTGGTGTTGGCGCTGATTAGTATTGTGTTGGGGGGATTACTGGGAGAATGGTGGCAAATTGAAGCTAGACTGCAATCGGTGGGACATTGGCTGAAGACTCGATTTCGCGGAAGTGGTGCGTTCACAGAAGGATTTGTGGCGGCTAGCTTATTATTTTGTGTGGGTCCAATGACGTTGCTGGGAAGTCTGAATAATGGCTTAACGGGTGACGATACCTTGCTGACGCTAAAAGCCGTAATGGATGGAATCGCCGCGATCGCACTTTCGAGTAGTTTTGGGATTGGCGTCGGTTTTTCGATTATTGTGATTCTCGTCTATCAAGGTGGAATTTCTCTGGTGGCGGGAGTCTTGGCGCAAGCGATTCCTGATCCCGCCAGTGATCCTCGAATTCTCTTGATTACCGGGGTAGGGGGATTAATGATTTTGGGGACGGGAATCAACCTGTTACAGTTGACCCACATCCGTGTTGCGTCTTTTTTACCCGCGTTGATAGCCGCTCCGTTAATTTATCACGTCGCTAGGTTGATTTAGCTGCACCTCTGGCTTGCTTCACCATGTCAATTAACGTGTGATGGGCGTCTTCAGAGTCTTTGAGGGTGTGATCAAACTCAATGCGTAAGGGAACCGACTCACCCTGACGTTGGGCGATTAAATTCATTCCTGTCGCATCAATGGACTGCATTTGAGCCGACTCAGTATCGGGAGAGTTCCCGAAGGTACGGGCGTAAAGCGCGATCGCGTCACCATGATCCTCGTTCATGTGCTTACAGATGCGATCGCTGACTTGTTGGGTAAACTGTTCAGACATAACTCCTACTTGTATACGGGATAGTTGTATTGTTTCTCAAACTTGGGCGTTGCTGCAATTGGGACATTTCACCGAGTCTGAGAATTACGGGAATTTTATTCGGGATTTTGGGAAGCACGAAATTGTTTGAAACTCCTGCTCAAAATCCAGACGCTGATTAATTCTAATAATACTCCAAAACTCAATGTTAGTATCCGTAGCGGTTGAATAGATTTTTGTTGGGGTTCTCCCCTATAGAATCCTATCGGTTGATTGATTAATTGATTTTTTATTTCTTTAAGGCTAAATGTCCAGGATTGCTCATCGGCTAACACTGTCACTTCATCAGGACGACAATCAATGGATTGAATAGATGGGTAGGCATAAGTATGAAAAATTTGTTTTTCTGTAGGGAATTTACCGTTATCAAAAGTAACGGAGTACCAATAAGCAACCGTTGCACCTCCATTTCCCTGATATAAACGAATGATTGCTTCTGTCGATGGAATTTGACATTGCATCATTAATGTTTCAAGTTGAGGATTTCCCCATACATTGCGGTCTGGCAATAGTAGCTTAACGCCCCAAATGGCTAAAAGTAGGGCGAGAATACATTGAACTAACGCTGACGCTTTTCTCATGTTATGAGCAGCTAATTCTTATGGTTTTTTCATAAAGTTTGTTAGATATTAACCACTTTGATTGTTATCTTGTATTTCCACAAAATACTCTGCGATCGCCTCCAAGTCTTCTATGGATCGATTCAACCGATTGATCATCGCTTCAGCGACTTCTGGTTCAGCATTTACCGCTTCCAACTTTTGCCGCAAATAGTGATTCAGGGCGTCCACCCATAGCGACACACCTATGTGTTGGATAGCGGCTAATAGCCCCATATTGGTTAAAACCGCCAAATGAAACCCCGTTTGGTCTTGTCCACCATACCCCAAGTAGCCGTTGCTCAGTTCTAGCTTTTCTGGCGTAAATTCGGCATACTGATCGAAAGTAATCCCCTGAGGATCTAACTGGGGTTGGGGAAGTGGTGGTTGAGATTGAGTCATGGTTGTCCTGAGTTAGTGCGATCGCTAAGCTAAACTATGGCTTTAACAAGATCTAAATATTATTCTGCCTGATCCATCTGTTCAACCCCATTATCCCATTGTTGAATAACCGCTTGCAGTTCAGTCGGTAATGCTTCAACACTGGACTCCATATACTCAACAGTTTCAATCTAGCGTCCAGAACTAAGCTCAACTGAGGATGTTACGGGAATTGATACTAAACTCACCAGTGCAGTTGACTCAAAATATATCGCAAACGGTCATAATCATCCTTGAGTAAAACACTCAGGGTTCGCCCTGCTTGAACTAACCAATCGCGATCGCCCTTACGGATTTGATAGATTTCTCGGATCGCTGCCGCCGTTAACGCTTCCACTGGCGCTCCAGTGACTAAGAGAAGGGTGCGTAAAAAATCCAATTGTTCACTAAAGTAAATAATCTCGTCTGGTTGACATTGATAGACAGCTTGATGAATTTGCGGCGGACGAGGAGGCAAATATTGATAGGCTCGTCCTCTAGGGGGTTGGTCACCATTATGTCCCTCACCAGGCGGTATAAACCCAACAATCGCCGCCCGAAACTCCGTTTTCAGCATGGCAAAAATCTGTGGTTGTTGCTCTCGCAATTCTGCCAGTGACAATCCCAACGCAACAGCCCGGTGAACTGAATCAATCGGGCTAGTTGTGGCATGATAAACGATCGCCATAACCTGATTTCCCGATTCTTCATCAACGGATTTGACCCAACTGCCAAAAGGTGGCATGACCGGAAAACTCAAATCTTCTGGCTCTAGGCATTGTGCCAGAAATTCTGTAGTTGCCGTTTCTATGACTTCCGCAATGTGATTATCAGGGCGTTCTCTAGCCGTAAACTGGGGTAAAGGAAGACGCATAGTTTAGTCCTTTGTCATTCGTCATCTGTCATTTGTTTTGTTTATAGATAGATTTAATGAAACGTGAACAGACAAGAGGATTAAACAGGAAACAGAGGAAATAAAAACCGTCTTTTTCCCGTCTTTAAAATAATCTCTTCTGGTTCACGAATCATTTCGGTTCGCTATAACGGGTCACAGGTTACAAGTCCTGTTTATTTTTTGCCTTTAGGGTTCACCTCTTCAAGTTCCGATAAATTGAACGTGACAATTTTATCCCAGTTGCCGCCTTCAAACAGCACACCTGCTTTTCCATCACCGATACGCTGGACTATCCCTTCAAATTTGTAGTAAGTGTCATCGCCGTTGATAACGCGCACAATTGAGCCAGGAAGAATCATCAATTTTTACCCCTAAATCTCTATCTCTTCAGCTTACTATAATGTGCTAGCTGATAGTTTAGCTAATTTGTTCTCAAACCTTACGCAGCTAAACCCTATATATTAGTCAAGGTGCGTTACGCTACGCTCTCCCCACCCTACATATAGAGCATTTGCCTAAGTCCTACCCTGACAAAGGACAAATGACCAATGACTAAAACTTCAATCGGTGTCGGTGATTGGCAACCGATTCCACTAATCCAATGGCTAAAAAATTTGCCAGTAATGCCGATCGCCCATAACTTAACAACGGTAGTGGAATCCCGGTAATCGGGGCTAAACCAATATTCATGCCGATGTTGATCACCGTTTGAAACACAATCATCGATAGGACACCAATTGCCAATAGTGAGCCAAAGTTATCCTTAGCATTTTGGGCAATAATCACTAACCGTAAACACAATAGCCAAAAGGTAAATAGGACAAGCAAACAACCAATAAATCCGAGTTCTTCACCAATGGCAGAAAAGATAAAGTCGGTGTGCTGTTCCGGAATAAAGTGGAGTTGGGTTTGCGTCCCCTGATGCAGTCCTCTTCCCGTGAGTTGACCTGCGCCAATGGCAATTCGAGACTGAATCAAGTGATATCCTCCGCCTAAGGGATCTTTATCCGGATCTAAAAAAAGAAGCAATCGGTCTTTTTGATAATCTTGAAGCAATCCCCATAACAAGTTTCCTAATCCCCCCGAAATCACATTGGCAACCAATGCTCCAATCCCACCAAAGAAGGACCACGGTAAAGTCCGCCAACCAATCAGCATCATCGCTCCTACCCAGACAAACCATCCGGGCAAAAATACATTGAACATGATCGCGGAAACGATGGGAGACACGAATAAAATTAACCATCCGGGATTAGCATTTCCCCAATAGAGCATTCCCATCGTAATCGCACCAAACACCAATGAGGTTCCCAAGTTTGGCTCTAAAAATACAAATAGCCAGGGAACTGCCGCAATAGCTAAGACGCGAAATACCGCATTTAATGTTGAAGCCGGTTGCCAGTGGATAATCGCGGCGAGGGTGATAATCAAGCCAATTTTGGCAAATTCCGACGGTTGAACGTGAAAACCTAGGATATTCAGCCACCGTTGTGCGCCATTTGCCGTCGTCCCCATAATCATCACCGCAAACAAGGCGATATTCGTCACCCCATAAACCATCCAATGCCATTGGAGTAAGATTTCGTAACGCGATCGCGCGATGAGTAGACACAGCGTTAAACCAATACCCCCAATGATCCAGTGCCACCACCAATCGGTTAGCCCCTCATTCATTTCGGCGCTGCGAATCATTACTCCACCGAGGAAGGTGAGACTTAGGGTAACAAATAATAGCTGCCAGTCTAGTTCCTGCCATCGGCTCAGGAACATAAGCCAGCGCATTTGGGTACGGGACAATGACTTTTGGAACATAATCGTTGGGGAATGCGATTGACGTTTCTAGCAATTAGCGCTCTGAAGATGCCCTGTTCAGGAATTTTTCACAACTATTTTGGATAATCCCTGATCAAATCCTAGGCTAGTTCAAAATAAGGATGGATAGGGAAGAATGCATTATAGTTTAACCCTATAATTCCTTTTTCCCCTCCTTCTCCTACTGTTTCTAATCAGCATTCAATGGCGGCTTAGGGCAGCAACAGACACTTTTGCCGCAATCGCCTTGGCGATCGCGATCAGCGCTTGAGCTGATGCCGACTCCGGTTCAGCCACGACAATGGGTAAGCCGCGATCGCCCCCTTGCCGCAGGGTAATTTCTAGGGGAATACATCCCAACAAGGGTATGTCTAATTCCTGAGCGGTTTTTTCGCCGCCTCCTGAACCAAACAGATCATACTGGCGATCGGGCAGATCCGGTGGAATAAAATAACTCATGTTTTCCACGATACCCAATACCGGAACTCCCAATTGCTGGAACATCTTCAAACCGCGCCGGGAGTCCAACAGGGCAACATTTTGAGGCGTTGTCACAATGATCGCCCCAGCCATAGGTACAGCTTGGGCTAAGGTCAACTGAGCATCTCCGGTTCCCGGTGGCATATCCACAATCAGATAATCCAATTCTCCCCAATTCACCTGGTAGAGAAACTGGCGAATGATCCCATTTAACATCGGTCCGCGCCAAATCACTGGCTGATCGGGATCAATCAGAAATGCCATAGACACCAATTTAATGCCATGGTTAAAAGCGGGTTCAAGTACCTCTCCTTGAGAACCCTGTTGCACCATCACCTTGGCATCCGCTAATCCAAGCATCGCGGCGGTATTGGGTCCATAAATATCGGCATCAATCAGACCCACCTTGGCTCCCGTCTGGGCGAGGGCAACCGCCACATTCACCGCCACGGTACTTTTGCCCACACCGCCCTTCCCACTGGAAATGGCGACTAGATTTTTCACGCCATCAATCCCTTGGCGATCGGGTAACGATTGCTGCTGCGGTGTCTCTGCTGTCACATCGACCACAACCTCTTCCACATCCGGAAGCTGCTTCACCGCCTTTTGGCAATCCTCTACAATAAACTCTCGCAACGGACAGGCTGGTGTGGTTAACACCAGTGTAAAGCTAACCGTCCCGCCGTCGATTTTCACATTGCGGATCATATTCAATTCCACCAAACTCTTTTGGAGTTCAGGGTCTTGCACGGGGCGTAGTACGTCTAAAACTGAATGGGTATCAACCATAATCAGGACAAATTCCTAGGGTGACAATGTGCTGGGACAAACATCTTCATCGTACATCTCGTGAGACTCCGGGTTAAGCGAAGCAACCCGGAGAGGGATAGAGGTCAAATCAACCCTGAGCGAAGTCGAAGGGAAGATTTGACAGTCCAGTTGAAGGCACGACAATTAACCCTGTGCTTCGCTGCAACAACTGGACTTTTTTGGCGGAAAACTGCCCTAATCGTTTCCAGTTGGCATTACTGACAGAAACCTGTGTCTTGGTGTCTCCAGAACACCAACCTGTGTAAGTCTTTCCGGCTAAACTCAAACGCGGCTAAGGTCACACCATCAACGGCGTGTGTTGCTGATGTCTGATTAGCTTTGTTTTTCTTGTCTTTGGCTAACCCTAGCCACTGTCTAAGTTGCGTCGTGCCGTTGCCGTCTCTTTGCCATCCTTGGTGGGTTGTAACGGTCGCCAACTCAGATAGCCACTTAAGCATCTGTCG
>CAKZMA010000068.1 GCA_937127375.1 uncultured Coleofasciculus sp.
AGCAGAGGAAGCAGGGGTAGCAGAAGTTAGAGTTGATCAGAGTAGTACAGCCACCTCCCCAGAATCTCCGGTTGTAACTGAGGCGGAAACCGACACCGAACAAGCAGAACCTGAAGAAACGGAGGCTCCAACGGCTTCAGATACCATAGCCGACGTGGAAACTGACACAGAGGAACCTGAACCTAGGGCGGCTGAAGAATCAGCAACTGTGCCAATTTGGGCAAGGAAATCCGAACGGGAAGAACGACTTAAACGGCTTGAAGCAACGGCAATTGAGACGCCAGAACCGGAATCTGTCGCGCCACCCACAACCCAACCCGAAGCCGAGGCGGATATCGCCTTGGATGAAGAATTTTTGTGGTCAGCCAAAGTCTTAGCCGATCAAGGGCGTACCCCTGAGGATGTCTCCGCTGAGGAAATTAGCTGGCTCAAACAGCTTCGTTCTGGATTGGGCAAAACTCGTCGCGGCTTAGTCAATCAACTCAAGTCTATTGTCGGTCAAGGTCCGTTGAACCAAGACGCCGTGATGGAAATTGAGGCGTTGCTGTTGCAAGCGGATGTGGGTATCGAGGCAACGGATTACATTATTGAAACCCTGCAAGCTAGAATGCGCCAGGAAGTCTTGCCTCCTGAACAGGCGATCGCGTATTTGAAACAAATTCTCCGGGATTTACTGGATAAACCTTGTCGCGAGTCTTACGGTTCCACTTTTTTCCCGGAAAAAGACACCCTGAATATCTGGTTGATGACGGGGGTGAATGGTGCGGGAAAAACCACCACGATTGGCAAACTGGCTCACTTAGCCAATAAATCGGATTACAAGTGTTTGATTGGTGCTGCCGATACCTTCCGGGCGGCGGCGGTGGAACAGGTGAAGATTTGGGGAGAACGCAGTAGCACAGAGGTGATTGCTAATCCGGGCAAGAATACTGATCCAGCCGCTGTGGTATTCGATTCAATCACAGCCGCTCAAGTCCGAAATACGGAATTGCTTTTGGTAGACACCGCAGGGCGTTTGCAAAATAAGAAAAATCTGATGGAGGAATTGGCGAAAATTCGCCGGATTATTGACAAAAAAGCACCTGAGGCGAAGGTGGAATCGTTGCTGGTATTGGATGCTACCCTCGGTCAAAATGGTTTGCGTCAAGCTGAGGTGTTCTCGGAAGCGGCAAAACTGAGTGGTGTGGTGTTGACTAAGTTGGATGGTACGGCTAAAGGCGGTGTGGCTTTGGCGATCGTGCAGCAATTGGGATTGCCGATTCGGTTTGTCGGGGCTGGGGAAGGGATTGAAGATTTACGTCCCTTCTCAAGTTATGAGTTTGTCGAAGCGTTATTGAGTGGATAATCAGACTGGCAAGCTTTGGATTCGTTATTTGCTCCTGGGTATCCCAAAGGACAAATGACCAATGACAAATGACCAATGACAAATTCCCAAAAAATGAGAAAAATATGTAGTGATGTAACAATAACCGGATCAGATTAAGAAACATTGCAATAACTTGAACCCGTTGCTATGGTATGCATTGTCCATTTAGCGAATGCTGGTTGGAACTATGAATATCATGCTAAAGATTGGCGACTATGCTCATCATCGTTCAAGTGGGAACGTGGGTAAAGTTGTAGCTTATGGGCATCAAATCGTAGATGGTGTGTATTTACCCACTCTCAACGTTGAAGTACAGGTAGTGAATGAGAGTGGAAAGAAGAAACGAATATTTATTGAAGACGTGTTTCAGGAATGGATGCAGGTTGAGCAAGGCGTTCATTTAGGGAAGCCGACTGAGACGGATTTAGCGATCGCGTAACATTGAAGCTGATAATGTCGGTAACCGCATCGGTGATGTCAGGACAAACTCTCCTCAACCTCTGTCACTCAACCAACGGTCTAGTGATATCAATCGTAATTGTGCCGCCAAAGTCAGGGATAGGAGCTGCAGGTTTACTCAGCCGCACTTGTACTCGCTCTACTCTATCGAGCTCTAACAGAGCATCTGCGATCGCGCTGGCTAATTTTTCCACTAAGGAAACCTTAGAATTGGCGATCAGTTGCTTAACTGTGTCAATGGCTTGGCGGTAATCCAGCGTGTCTTTAATGTCGTCACTCTCACCAGCGGGAGCTAAATCTAGCCATAACGTGAGATCCACTTCAAACCATTGTCCAAGTACCCGCTCTTCTGGCAGATAACCCGTATAGCCGTAAGACCGAATTTTATTGACCTGTATGCAATCCATAGATAAGTAGGTAGGGACAATTAAAGTTAACGGCGGTGATCGTCATTTGTCATTCGTCATTTGTCATTTGT
>CAKZMA010000069.1 GCA_937127375.1 uncultured Coleofasciculus sp.
GAAAATTGGACAACTTCGTCCGCCTTTTATCATTGGGAATATCATACACGACAACCACTAACATTTTACTAAGAAAGGGGAACAGGGATAACTTTTCCTAGCCATCAAGACCGCGATACAGTTGGGCGATCGCAAACTCCAGGTCAATACTTTTAAGGGAAACGCGATCGCCTGATCCATAGATGACCGTTTCCCAGGTATTTGCCGAGGTGCGACGACGGCATTCTACGCGCTGACTTTCTTGAAAAATTAAGACATATTCCTTTAACGATTCAATCTGTCGATAGTCATCAAATTTTTCGCCTAAGTCAAAGACTTGTGTGCTGGGTGAGAGGACTTCAACAATTAGATTGGGATATCGCTTGATGTAGCGGTCATCGCGATCGCGTGGATCACAGGTGACAAACGCATCAGGATAGTAATAAAACTCATCCTGGTAGTTGACTTTCACATTACCGGAGTGAAATCGGCATTCTGAGTCACCTAAATGTAAGTTAATCAGGGTTAGAAGGTTCAGGGCAAGGCGATCGTGATTATCTGTACCACCAGCTATAGCATAGACTAAGCCACGCCGATATTCATGCCGAATCGGGTTTTGGTGTTCGATGTCGAGATAATCTTGAGGACTGATGTAATGTGGGATAGCAATCATGGATTTTGTCTTTCGGTGGCTCTCGTTGAGTCTATTGTAGGGATAAAATCCTATTCTCCCATATCACATCGCTCTTAAAAAAGCTTCATCGGCAACCCCAGACAATAAACTCTGTTTATACCGTTTCACTATTTTTTTGAACAACAGAATTATCTGCTTGTCTTGTTGGAACGTAGTGGCGTGGCACACCTTAATGGGTGTGGTGGATTAAAACCGTAGGGGCGCACCGACGTGCGCCCATCAAACTGTCAAATCAATCCCACAATTTTAGCTATAGCGCTATCGCGTTGCGGGAATAGGGAGTAGGGAACAGTTGCCTAGAGCCGTGGTGCGTTACATTTTATTAATGTATCTTATCCATTTAAGAAACGCTATATATGCCCTATAGTCAATTCAAAACTATTGCTCAAGCCAAAGCTGCTTTCCAGCTAACGGTCATTGAAGGGAGTCGCTTTTTGCCTGAAACTTCTCCGGTTAACCCTTCGCCAACTCTCTCGGATTACTTACAGGAAACCTTGCCAATTGTCGCTTCCTCTGGTAGTGAAAAAGCCCGTTCTGAGGGTATTATTTATCCCGTATTAATCGATGTCAGGAAAGCCCTTAATCGCCAAGTGAGTGTCTTCTCCGGTGAGGAATTTAATGTTGACGAGTCGGTCGGTCTTAATGGCTTGTTCGATTTCCTGTTGACTCGCTCAAAAGAAGTCTTAGAGATTGAAGCACCAGCGGTAATTGTTGTGGAAGCTAAAAAGACTGACCTCAAATTGGGCTTTGGGCAGTGTATTGCCGAAATGGTTGCGGCTCAACGTTTCAATGAGGGACAAGGACAACCTATTTCGACGATTTACGGCAGTATCAGCAACGGCAATCAGTGGCAATTTCTCAAGCTAGAAGGAATGACTCTATTCATCGATTTGACAGTCTATCCCTTGCCACCAGTTGAGGATATTCTGGGTGATCTCGTCTGGATGGCTCAAGCGCATTCATAAGGGAATAAGTAGGTGGACACAATTAAAGTTAGCGGTGGAGATTAGGGAACAGGGAACAGGGAACAGGGAACAGTAAGGGTTTGAGGTTTGTTTACATAACTTAATCTAGTTAAGATTATTTCCACCAACCTACTTAGGGATCAAATTCTATATTTGTCCCGGCTTGGGTTGGTAGCCATGCATCTTATCCGATGAGAAACGCTAAGTAGTCGGACTGGCATAAAACACCACTGGGTTAAGTGCGAGTAAATCGTCCTCAAACCTTTACTATTGCCCATTGCCTGTTAAGAGTTCCCTCATCTCAAGCGTTAACTTTCATGAAAATCCGACGACTTACATTTTGCCATTGTATTGCCCAATACTAATGATTCCCAGTTCAAGGAGTTTTGTGGCGAAGAGTTCAGAGACTTCTTTACTGGGGAATTTTAATATCCTGACACTAGGAATCCAAGTGCTATTTCCTAAATACGTCCCAGAATAGTGAGGAAGAATTTCTATCACTTTTTCCATGTTTGATTGCTGGATTAAAAAGAATTCGTGGTACATTATGCCATCTCATTAAAAAGCTACCTAGGGTTCTTTTTAACGTAAGGATGGAACGGGGGCTTTCTTTAATTGTCATTTTGGGTGAATATTGCACGGCTAAATAGAAAGGGTGGGATAAC
>CAKZMA010000070.1 GCA_937127375.1 uncultured Coleofasciculus sp.
CTCAACTGTATAGTAAACAGGGTTTTGATATTGTCTGCACAGGTAGCGGTTCCCTGCTTTCTCCAGAGTTCAGAGCTTATTCGTCTGGGAGTGTTGTCCATACACTGCAACTTAGTGATGAGGAGTTAAGAGCATCTTATTCGGGTGCTGTTTCACTGGTTTATCCATCGAAGTATGAAGGATTTGGTCTACCAGTTTTAGAGGCAATGGCTTGTGGTTGTCCAATTATAACTTGTCCTAATGCATCTATTCCTGAAGTGGCAGCAGAAGCCGCATTATATGTAAATGACACTGATATTCATGGACTGGCTAATGCGCTTTGTGATGTGCAAAAACCCGATGTTCGCAATTCCTTAATTGCTGCTGGTTTAGAACAAGCTAAAACGTTCTCTTGGACAAAGATGGCAGAAATAGTAAGTTCTGCATTGGTTGATGCTACTCTATTGCCGTTGAATTTGAAAGATATTAATTTAATTATCTTTCCAGATTGGTCTCAACCGGAAGATCTAATAGGAAGAGACTTAGAAAAAGCTGTGAAATCAGTAGCTAAACATTCCCGAAGAAGTGATATGACACTCCTCATAGATACCAGTGGCATTGCCGATGAGGAAGCCAATTTACTTTTATCTGGTGTAGTTATGAATCTTCTTATGCAAGAAGATTGGGCTATCAGTGACAGTGTAACAATTTCGCTGGTGGGAAAGTTGAATCAAATTCAATGGGAAGCGCTTTTACCTCGCCTCAAAGCTCGGCTTGTCTTAGAGCATGAAAATAAGCAAGAAATTACAAAAGTAAAAGCTGATAGTCTTCTATTTTATTCTACAGGAAATTTTAATAATAAAGAAACAGAGCCGTTTATTTAAACTAATTAATACGTTATTTTACCCGTAAATGTGGCAATAGGCAGTAAAAGATTATATCTTTTTACAGTAAAGATAAATCTTTGAGTTTTTATTTAAATTCCGGTTAAAGTTGTTAAATTCATATTCTTCAAAATTATCCTTGGCAAACCAATTATATGAATGTTTAAAAAATATTGTTTTCATTTCTGGGAAAGTAATAATGCAACGGACTTTACTTTTATTGTTTAATTGAGTTAAAGTATTATACTTATAATAGCTTTCTACTCTTCTATACAATTTGCTTTTTGGGTTGCCATAGGTATCTAAATATAAGTTATGTCTTTGAGAAACATAATCAAGATATTTTTTAATTGAAAAACTCCATTCATAATAGATAGTGGGGTTCGTAACAATTACAATTGGGTCATTCGTTGTAGTGTTTTTTTCTATAGTTTCCAGTAAAGCATTTGTGGATTTACCTTCGAGCGCAAAAGTGTAGGCTTCTTCCCACGCTAAAGTCAATTTTGATCCGAGGCTAATTAAGATTAACACTAAAATTAACTTAGTCACTAATTTATAATTTTGGTTCAGTAAACTATAAAGAGCTATGAGTAAGAACGAATAACCTATGATTCCTGGTAATATATAGCGGTGAGAGATACCAGATTTTGCATAAAGTAAGATTTGAGGAATTGCCACTACCAGAAATAAACTTAAATAAAAAAACCCTAATTTTAAATTGGGGAGTAATATCGCTGGAAAAGGACGACGTATCTTTAATAACAGTATTGCAAATAAACTAAATGATATTATCCATCCGTCACCTGCCTCATTTAAATCTTTCGCCGCACTGATGATTGTGGAAATACTCAGTTTATTAACTCCGGCGTAGCCAATATCAGGAGTTAATCCTATAAAAAAAATCAAAATATAAATTTCTGAGAAAAAAATTAATCCTAAAAAAGTGATTAATAAAAAATTGTGAATTATAGCTTGCTGCCATGATATTTTTTTAAAATTATAGGATATACAAATTTTTATAAATACGATAGCTGGAATTATCAGGATAAAACTTTCTTTTGACAAAGACATCATTAACACCAGAGCTATTAGTGATATCTCGGATAAGACTTTATAATCCTCTTGTTCACTTAGAACGGTAAACACTAAAGCCATCGAGAGCAAAAAGCTGCCTATGGTTTCAGCCGGACCAAGTTGCCACCAGATAGCAGATTGTGCCCCTAGAGTTGTTAAAAGTGAAAATAGCAAAGCCTCTTTAGTGCCAAAATCTATCAGTCTGCCAAAAATAAATAACCAGAATGTAGTGAAAACACCTAATAATCCTGTATAAATAGACCATAAACCGAAATTTAGTCCAAAAATATTTGTTTCAATTATTCTATGAATATAATAGAAAGGTCTAAGTCTGCCAGAATTTAAATCCTTTTGAATCCATTGGATAAAGACTTCAAAAATATTTATCCTTTGAACGCTTAAATTATAATGAATCTCAGTAATTTCGTGGTCATCTGTAAAATGATATCCTGAAAAAATTGAACCGCTTGTAATAAAAATAAGAAACCAAAATACAAAGATTAATATAAATACTACCCAATTAATATTCTTGTTCAAAAAATTAGGAAATGCTTTTCCACTATTTAACAAACTCATTAAACCTGTGACTTTATTCAGACAAACATCATGGCAATTAATTTTATAGCTTAAAATTAACTACTGTTTAAGATAATTCTTCCACATTTGCTCATAAGCATTTTCCATCTCACGAGTAAACTGTTTTCCGTTCCAAAGTGGTGATGTTTGCCTAGATTGCCGCAGCCGCCAGGATATTTGTTGGCGCAGTGCGGGATCTTTCCCTAAGCGAATTCCCCACTCTACATACTCTTTATCTGTCCAAGCAATCCCTTCCGTTATTCCTGCATTCATCATCATGGTGTAGCTGTTACGAGCTGCAAATTGCTGCCCTACTCGTGTCACTAGCGGGAGACACATCCATAGCGTTTCCAGAGTTGTTGTAGCACCGTTGTAGGGATAAGTATCTAGCACCACATCAGCGATGCCTAAATTAGCCCGATGCACTGATTCTAATGCGACCTCTGGTAAAAATCGCAGTCGTTCAGGTTCTAAACCTTCTTCTTGTGCTATCTGAGTACAAAAATTTTGCATGGATTCCTCATCCGCTAAACCTTTAATTAAAAAGTAGCTATTCGGTACTTCTTTAATAATTTTCATTTGCAGGCGCATCGTATCGGGATGCCGCTTGTATCCTTTCTGAGCCGTGAGATAGACAACCGCATCGCTAGGAATATCTAGCTGATCTCGACGTAAGGTAGGTATACCTACTTCAAAGCCATCAACAGCGATATAAGTTTGGGGTAAGCGCCAAATTTTCTCGGCGTAGTAATCGTCTGCTGAATCCGGCAACACGTAGGGATCGGCAATAAAGTAATCAATAGCGGGTATTCCTGAAGCGTCCCAACCGAGCCAAGTCGCCTGCACTGGGGCAGGCTTGAGCGCCATCACTTCACAGCTAACGTCTAGAGTTATGCTATCGAGGTCGATTAAAATATCAATCTCATCCTGGTAAATTTGCTCCGCTACTTTCAAGCTCTCCATACCCAACTTGTAAGCTTGGTCAACTTTACTGGCATACCACTCTTGTACGTTGTCCTCTGTAAATTTATTGCCAATGAAATAGGCATGGGTTTTAAAGCGGTCACGATCATGATGCTCAAAGATCCATCGCGCCAACCAGCCAACGGAATGCCTTCGCAGACAAAACGATAAGTAGCCAATTTTCAACGGTTTGGTAATGGCATCCACTTGGGAACAGGGGAATTGCCGCTGACGGTATTTCTCAACTTGCTCCCTTGAGTATTCTTGAAGATAGGCTTGGCATCGTTGAGTCAGTTGATTTTGAATCTTTCTGTTCTTTTGCAGATTATCCCGAAAGTAAGGAAAGAAGAATGTAGTAGAAAGCAGGCGCAGCACCGTAGTTTTTTGCAGTGGGTTTGGTTGTTCTTCCAGCAACAATAACAACAACGATTCCTGCTGTTTCCAGGCTGCATAAGCTCCCTGCCAACGTCCGCCAGCACTCATTAATCCTTTAAGAATGAGATAATTTGCAAAAACCTTTTCTGGTAATGTTTGAACCAGGGAATAACATAGTCGAGCTGTCTCTATCCCCTTATAATAATCATGAGCATGTTGGTAAAAACCCGTCAACTGGCGCAAAATTTCCGGATTATTCGGCTTTAACTCTAGAAATAACTCAGCAATATTTGCGGCCAGTGTGGCTATTCTTCTTGAATAAGCAATATCTATCGTTATTGGCAGCAAGGTATCCACAAATGCCGGAATATGATGGGCATAGGGCAAGCAAGCTTTTGCCAATTCCAGGGATGGTGGATGTTCCGGAATATAATTTAAAACACTCGCCAATGCTTGCAGTAATAAATCATAATCAAGATCTACCTGATATTCTGTTTCCAGCAGCTCAATGACTCCCCACTCAGTCAATTCATCTCCCCTAAAAATTTCCAGCTCAATAGCTAGCTGAACTAGGTGTAAAAGATTATTAATATCTGTGGGACTAATTTCCCGAATGTGCTGTCGGATTGCCCATGCGACTGAATAGTCAGCAATTGTCTGTCGTCGCTGGGCTTCTGTTTGCAAGATCTCAACTAATTCTGCTGTCCACAGATCAATCTCCTTAGCTGTTCCCTCCGCCATTGCTAACAGCCAAGTTGTTTGTGCTTCAGCCTCTTGACCCTGCAAAAGTAATGTTAACCCCAAATTCCAGTAAGAGGATTTGACGTCAGGTTTTGCTTCAATTGCCTGTTCATAGAGGTGAACAGCTTGAGCATAGTTACCTTTAATGATATAGTGACTAGCTTTTTGTTGCCAATCAACAAAACCTGTAGAAGAGTAACTAGAAGTCATAAAATTAGAGCTAATGCCATTTATTGTTTCGATGCACCCTTGGTTTCCTAAATGTTAGGTAGTTGTTGTGCATAAGCAAGTGGGTAGCGTAAACCTACCCTACCCACTTCTACTAAAAGTCTAACTCAAGACTAATAAAACTAATATGTCCGAACCTCTCTCTTTACTTGGAAAGAGTGACAAAATTACCAGTACATGTCCCTGCTATAACGTCAGCAACGGCTACCGCTGTTGTAGCGGGTGCCCCAGGTTGCTGTTGTTCACACAATACGGCTACAGTAGTTGCTTCCCTGGTTGCTTGTACGCTACCTGTTGCAACACCCCCCAGATAGGATTTAAGTATTTTTTGCTTTGTTGTATCGTTTGGTATCCCCTGACTAGTAGCATTTTCAAACAAATCAGGATTTGTTAGCGCAGTCCCACCCGCTATTGCATAGCTATAATTTGCGGTGTTGGTCTGGATGCCAAGACCTAATAGGCCAATTTGTGATGTAAAACCTGAGTTTTCTAGGAAAAAGGCTTGCTGAGTGCGATTCATCGAACCCACATATTGTTTCGCTTCTGACTGCTTCGCTTTATTGGCTTGGTTCAGGAAGGAGGGCAGAGCAATAGCAGACAGAATACCGATAATGATGATTACGACGAGCAGTTCAATCAGGGTGAACCCTTCGTCCTGCTTTTGCCGATTCAGATACTGGAGGTACTTGGCTTTCAGTTCGAGTTTCATGAACAGTTTCTCCT
>CAKZMA010000071.1 GCA_937127375.1 uncultured Coleofasciculus sp.
CGTGCAAGTTAAACCGAACTATTGAGTATGTTCAGCTTAGCTTGTTCGATGACTTCAGGGCTACTAAAAACCCAGACCTCAGCTCTTAGCAGGTCTGGGTAGTTTATGTCAAATTCCTAAAATTCCTACATAACTGATACGGCTACCAACCCAAGCTGGGACAAATTTGTTCCCTGTTCCCTGTTCCCTTTCCTAACCAAAATGTCCCGCTTTAGACCGATAACCCTGATACTGATAACTGATAACTTATGCAGGTAGAGTTTCGCGAGTATAACCCATTCGATTTGTGGATTTGGCTAGAGTTTGCCACTGTTCCTTCCCCCATGGAAAAAGATTATATTGAAGAGTTATTCAATTCCTGGTTTTACCTAGGGAAATTAGGCGGATTTGATGCCGAGAACCTGCAAGTGCAGGAGACGGGTGTGGATATTAGCTATATGGACTATGATCACCGAGAGACAGACAGCACCCTCATGGCGCTGATGCATAATCAAGGAGACTTTGATTATCAGGGAACCTGGGGACGCTGCTGGTTTGACTTAGGCACATCCGATGCGATCGCACTCGATGTTCTGATCAATGCCCTAAAGCAACTGTCTAAAGAATATGTTCACATCGAACGAGTCATCATCGGTGGTGAGAATGAAGATTGGCCCACAAAAAGCCGTCAAGAGTCTTTATTTTACGAATCCCAGGATAACGGGCGAGTGAGGTGAACTACTCAGGCTTACTTCGTTGAAGCCTGAGCTTCTGATCTCACAGGGGATTGCGTCAACTTAGACTTGCGCCCAAGTTTCGGTCTCACATCCCCTCCATCAGCAGCAGTCCCAGTCCCTGAGACCGATAGGATTCTGATGCCTTCCGCTCTGATATTTGCTGAAGCGTTACCATCTCTATCATGATGAGTACCACAGCTAGGACAAGTCCAACTCCTAACCTCTAAGGGCATCTCGTCTACCTGATAATGGCAGTTTGAGCAGAGTTTTGAACTGGGAAACCATCGGTCAATTTCTACCAATACCTTGCCCTCAAATTCAAGCTTGTACGATAGAAAATTGACAAACATTCCCCAGCCTACATCAGAAATAGATGCAGCTAGTTTATGGTTACGAACCATGCCCAAAGTATTTAGACTTTCGACTACGATGACTTGGTTTTCGTCAACAAGCTTTCTGGACAGCTTATGCAGGTAGTCTTGACGGACATTACTAACTCGTTCGTGAACCCTAGCTACCAGTTTTCTGGCTTTATCTCTTGAATTGCTCCCCTTCTCTTTTCTGTCTAATTTTCGTTGCTTCCGCTTGAGGTTACGCTTATGCTTGGCTAAATGCCTAGGGTTAGCAAACTTAGAGGTCTTGACCCCATCATTGACAATAGCAAAGTCCTTCAATCCTAAGTCAATCCCAGCTACTTTGCCATCACTTCGACTTCGCTCAGTGCTAACAGGTGGGCTATCCTCTTCTGTCTCGGTCAAGACGGATGCAAAATACTTTCCCGATGGGGTCATGCTCACCGTTACCGTCTTGATTGTTCCTTCAATGGGTCGGTGTATTTTGGCTTTGACTTTTGCCACGCGACCCGGAAACTTGAGGCAATCATCAACAACCTTGACCGATTGAGGGTACTGTATAGATTGCTTATTCTTTTTAGCCTTGAACCTTGGGTATCTAGCTCTACCCTCAAAAAAGTTTTTGTAGGCAGTCACTAGGTTTAGTGTGGTAGCTTGCAAAACTTGAGAGTAGCATTCAGATAACCATTCGGTTTCCTCCTGTTTCTTGAGCTTAGGCAAAAATGCGTTTAATGCTGAACGTGTCAAGCCTTTACCCGTTAACTGGTAAGTTTCAATGCACAAATTGAGTGCATAATTCCACCACCAGCGACTACAGCCAAAGTGTTGAGCTAGTATCACTTGTTGTTCAGTTGTCGGATATAGTCTAACTTTGACGGCTTGATGTCGCATCGCTTTCACCTCCTTTCCCCCCTCTTACCACTATAGACTATTTAGGGTAAGCTGATCCGGAAGATGGGAAATTTCGTGCCTCAATTTCCCGCTGTCCATCCTCACCCTACTATCGTTGAGAGTGAGGACTTCCGCGACATTGTTAAATATTGGGTAGGGGCGGGTTTTATCGCTAACGTTTAGTCGGGGCTTGGTAACCAAACCCCTACGGCGGTTTGTATCAACGAAACATACTGCTTACCGAACTGTCTTCATGAATACGCCAGATGGTTTCTCCTAGCAAGTTGGCGACAGAAAGCATAGTCAGTTGCTCAAAGTGATTGTTTTGGGCTACTGGAATCGTATTAGTGACAATCACTTCTTCAAAGATTCCACTGGAGAGACGTTCAATCGCAGGGGGTGAAAAGACGGCATGAGTCGCACAAGCATACACTTGTCTAGCTCCCTCTTGACGCAGAATCTTGGCACCTGCAGCAATAGTCCCCGCCGTGTCAATCATATCATCGACCAAAACAGCCGTTTTGCCCTTGACATCTCCAATCACATTCATAACCTCTGCCACATTATGCGCTTGTCGTCGCTTGTCAATAATGGCTAAGGGCGCATCATTCAGCTTTTTGGCAAAAGCCCTGGCTCTAGCTACGCCACCCACGTCAGGGGAAACAACCACCAGATCAGGTAATTGTTTACTCGCCAGATAGTCTAAGGTTACTGGAGAACCGTAGACATGATCGAAGGGAATATCGAAATACCCTTGGATTTGGGCAGAGTGTAAATCCATGGCTAATACCCGATTCGCGCCCGCCTCAGTAATCAAATTTGCCACTAACTTAGCGGTAATTGATTCTCGCCCTGCGGTTTTGCGATCGGCTCTGGCATAACCGTAGTATGGAATAACAGCAGTAATCTGTCGCGCGGATGCTCGCCGACAGGCGTCGATCATAATCAGCAATTCCATCAGGTTATCGTTTACCGGATGGCAACTCGGCTGAATTAGGTAAACGTCGCACCCACGAATGGATTCTTGAATTTGGATGTATAACTCGCCATCGGCAAATCGTTTGCGAACCATTGGTCCAATGTCCATGCCCAAATAGCGAGCAACTTCTTGTGCTAGTGGAACATTAGCAGACCCAGAAAACAGTCGGAGACGATTATTATCCGCGATTAGCGGCAGCGCAGGCTGAAGCGTTAACGTTGCAGAACGGCTCACAGCAGACCCTCGAAGCTCATTTCAAGGCAATCTTAACATTTGCTGTTGTCTATGGTTCTAAGTAGGTGGGGACAATTAAAGTTAACGGTGGGGATCGTCATTGGTCATTGGTCATTGGTCATTGGTCTTATGTAAAGGTTTGAGGATTATTTACAAAACTTAATACAATTTCATTTTCTTTTGTCCGACTATTTAGTCTAACTATCCACTGAAAAGAGGGTCTCCTCAAGAGTCACAGATAAAATAACTGTAATAAATGCCAGGAAGTGACCGTCTTCTCATAAAATTTAGACGGGTAGACCATCCTGTTTTCCCCTAAACTCCAATTCACAAGCTCATGGAACAACCGATCGCCTCTGGAACTATTCTGCAAGCCCGTTACCACTTGACCAGGGTTCTGGGTCAAGGGGGATTCGGTCGAACCTACCTGGCGGAAGACCTGAATCGGTTTAAAGAACTTTGTGTCCTCAAAGAATTGATTCCGCCTCAGACTGAAGCCTATACCTTGGAGAAGTCCAAAGAACTGTTCCAACGGGAGGCAACCACCCTCTATCAAATCAAACACCCGCAAGTGCCGGAATTTCGAGCTACCTTTGAGGAGGATGGACGGTTTTTCTTGGCACAAGACTACGTTGAGGGGAAAACCTATCGCGAGTTACTCAATGAGCGCTTAGAAGAACTAGCGGGCAATTCCACATCCAGCACGGAAGCCGTAGGGATTCCCACACCGCCTCAAAATACACCCATGGGTAACCCCGTCTTCTCCGAAGCCGAAGTTAAACAGCTACTCCAGCAATTATTGCCCGTATTAGAACATATTCACACTAAGGGGATCATCCACCGCGATATTACTCCCGATAATATTATTCTGCGCCAGGGCGACCAACTCCCGGTATTAATTGATTTTGGTGTGGTAAAGGAACTCGCTACCCGTTTGCAGTCGCCGGATATGGCAACCCCAGCCACAACGGTTGGTAAACTGGGTTATGCTCCCAGCGAACAAATTCAAACCGGAAAATCCTATCCCAGTAGTGACCTCTATTCCCTAGCCGTTACCGCCGTGGTGCTACTGACAGGCAAAGAACCCAGGGAGTTACTGGATAATACCCAGTTAACCTGGAACTGGCAACGGTGGGTGACGGTAAGTGATGAATTTGCCCGGATTCTGAACCGGATGCTAAGTTACAGACCGGGCGATCGCTATCCATCTGCAACAGATGTATTACAAGCGCTGCAATCTCCACCCCCTCCAGCCGCCTCTACACCAGAACCAAACGCCAACGCTTCCGGTATGGCAACCGTAGCCGTAGGACGACGTCCGGAACCGCAGACACCACCCGCAAGACCACCCGCGCAATCAGAACCCGTGATTCCTGAACCCAGTAATGACTCGATTTGGGAAAAGCCTGGGATGGTTGTGGCAATTGGTGCAGTACTTGCCGTGATTGCAGGGTTGGGTTCTTGGGCAATTGCGAATCGATTAAGACAGGAACCGACTCCCCCAGAAACAATTGTGGAGTCTCCGTCTCCTTTACCCACCGAAACTGAATCTCCCTCACCTTCACCCACTCCCACCGAACCCCAAGTCTATAGTCAAACTCTGGCTTTGTCTCCTGGTAGAGAACTGTCTATCGAGAGATCATTACAGCCGAATACTATTGTTAACTACCAGATTCAGGCGGAACAAGACCAGACGTTAGAGGCTTTTATTCCCACGGAAGGCGTTTACATGACCGTCCTTGGACCCGATAATCAACCAGTAAGCGATCGCGCCACACGGGTACAGCAATGGCGAGGTCAACTTCCCTATACCGGAGAATACACGATTCAATTAAGTTTAATTCCGGAACTTCCAGAAACTGAGTACCAACTCAATTTAGACTTAACGGAAGCCCCCGAACCCACACCATCGCCATCTCCGTCGCCATCGCCATCGCCATCTCCATCGCCATCTCCGTCGCCATCTCCGTCGCCATCGCCATCGCCATCGCCATCCCCCTCTCCTTCTCCCACTTACGAAACCGAACGGCTGATAATTCCTGAAGGAGAACAGGCAATTCAGTTTCAAGGTCAAACCGCACCGCAACGGGTAAAACGGTATCGTGTCAACGTGGAATCCAATCAGCAACTAGCGGTAGAAGTGATTCAAGGTGATGTCACCTTAAATATCCGCAATCCTAATGGTCAGTTAATTGAAGATGCCTCAAACATCAACTTTTGGCAGGCACAATTGCCTCAAGGGGGCAACTATATCATTGATGTGATTGCCCAAAGACCCAGCAATTTCACCTTGGGTGTTAGTCTCACCAATCCTTAGGTCATTGGTCATTGGTCATTGGTCATTGGTCATTGGTCATTGGTCATTGGTCAT
>CAKZMA010000072.1 GCA_937127375.1 uncultured Coleofasciculus sp.
TTTGCCTGGTGGCACGCCTGGAATTTTGAGGCGGATACGGTAAAGGCTATTACTGGTAGTAATGTAGAGAGTTTTGTAATCGTCATCACCCCAAGCTAGATTGGTAGCAAGTTCAGGAACTTCAATCCTGCCTAATAGATTACCTGAGGGTGAGAAAATCCATACGCCTCCTGGTCCAGTACTGTAAACATTCCCTTCTTGGTCTACCTTCATGCCATCGGGTACACCCTTTGTACTAGGGTCTTTTAATTCGGCAAATAGCTGCCCATTTTCCAAAGTACCATCGGATTTCACATCGAAGACACGAATGTGACCTTTTTCCGAATCATTCACATATAGTTTTTCCTCATCCGGTGAAAGGGCAATGCCATTCGGACCCACAAAATCTTTCACTAACAACGTCAATTTCCCATCCGGTGTCAACCGATAGACACCATAGAATCCCAGTTCCTCTTGCTCAGATTTAATGCCATAGGGGGGGTCAGTAAAGTAGATACTTCCATCCGATTTGACCACTAGATCATTGGGACTGTTGAGTCGCTTTCCCTGGAACTGATTTACCAGCGTAACAATTGTGCCATCTTGTTCAGTACGGGATAGGCGGTGATTACTATGTTCAGCACTGATCAAACGCCCTTCCTGGTCTAGAGTATTAGCATTAGCGTTGCCCGAAGGACGACGAAATATCTCTGTTTTTTGATTCGGTGTCCATTGATAGATAGTATTAGCCGGAATATCACTAAAGAGTAAGAAGCCGTTTGGATGCCAGATGGGTCCTTCTGTAAACCGAAAGTCTCCCGCCACTTTTTCGACTTGGATATTGTCATCTAGAATCACTTCTAGACTATTCTGGTTACCCTGATTACTCGATTGTGCTGTAGTTAGGCGGGAGTTTGTTCGAGACCTTGAACATCCAAACCCTAAATCGTTTCTGGCTTCAGTAACACCGTTGCTGGGCGCAATAGTTAAAAACGTAAAAACAAGGCTGTATAGAGTAACTCGAAAGATTGGGTTTTTCATGTCAATAGCATTAATTAGGGGCTGCTGAATAAGTCTTGTGGTGGGGAGAGGCATCATCCTAGAACTCTAAGTTGTCCGGCTGCACAAGTTTCTGATAATAGGCGAAGATTGTTGTGAATGCTAAATCGTTAAGAGTTGACGGATTTGATCAGCCATGGTTTGGCTAGCGCTATCCGCCGTTACCAGTTCAATTTGTTCAGCACTGCTAGCCCCCAATCCGAGTTCTACGGCTCGTTGAATTTGCTCTAACTGCCAAATTGAACCCTCAGAAACAGCGTCAGTGGTGCCAAGCGATCGCAAGATGGCAATGGCGACAGCATCAACGGCTACGCGATCGGTTCCCGCCAGCATTACCTCGGCTTTTACCTTCTTTCCAGACGCGGGTCCCCCATTGACAAAAGCGTCTACCCCATCTAATAGAATCAGCGCTGGTTTGTAGGCTTGGTTAATCTCAGCAATCATGACTCGTTGGTGAGGGGAAGAATGTAAATCCTGCATATAATTGAACGAATCCCCAGGCACATATTTGGCAACCATACCTACAGAATTTTTCAGCGACAGGGTAAAATGACCGCCAAAACGATGAGTTTTCAAGCAACAGGTATTCACAATTGCGCCTGCATCTAAAATTGGACGAGCAAAGGCAAACCCTTTTTGCCAATGGGTTCCCTCGGCAGAAATATACTGCCATTGATCGGCATCCATCTCATCAAAAACAATGGTTTCCAAGCCATAGCGATCTGCTAATTGAAACACCTGTTTTTGTTCCATGGCTTGACGAGTATTTGCCATCCCAGAGCGATCGCCTATCGTAATTCCTTGGCTTCCAGCAGTCTGTAACTCTTGCACCAGTGTCTCTAGGAGTTGAGTATCTGTAGCGGCTGGAGCCGGATCTCCGGTGTTATAGTTAGGCTTAAGGAATACAGTGCGATCGGAAAGTCCTTCCGGTTGTAGCAAATCCAGTGCTTTTTGAGTTCCAGCCACTCGGTCATCAGTACGCACCAAAACCACTTTACTCACATTACCCGATGGAGACTGGGCGATAGGGGTGGGTGTGGTGGTGGGAACGGTTGCATCAACGGCTGCATCAGGTGTTGGCGAGGTGGAATTCTCGGTTCTGCAAGCTGTAGGTAGAATTGATGTCCCCGCAGCGAGTGCGGCTAAACGCAGAACGCGGCGTCGTTTGTATTTGCGAGTGGAGTGATTGGGTTGCATGGTGGCTTGAGTTCAAAAACAACAGTTCTGAATTAAATCGGCTCAGTGCTAAAACCTATTAATATCTTGTACCATTTTAAATCAGTAAACCCCTCACCCCCAGCCCCTCTCCCACTCAGGGGAGAGGGGAGCAAGAAAGGTGTTACAGCAAATTGCAGGTAAATGAAGTACACCTACATAGTGATACTAATTGATTAGGGAAAAATACTGTAACTCACGAACTTACAAGATGCTGTATATCCAAGGTTTATCTGGCTACATTTTTTATTATTAATTACTCCGGTTCCCCTTCTCCCGTGCAAAAAAAGCGAAGCATCCTTTGGTCTCCCCCTTTTGAAGGGGGACGGAAGGGGGATCGAAAAGGGAAGGGGGCTAGGGAATTAGGTTTTACTTGGCTTGCAAAATCAGTTTCAAAATGGTCTTGTACGAAATAGTTTCATTGTAATACTCACATAATGATTTCCACAGGTTTGGATGGGGATTTGCCTGTGGGTGTTTAATCTGGACTTGTTGAAATGAATCAAGCAAACTCAGATTTTCTTCTTCTTTTAAGGTAGCTACAGCAAATAAACTGGAACGACTTATCCCTGCACCACAAACAATTAGCACAGTTTGACTCTTGGCTTTTTCCTGGCGAACAAAATCAACACCTGTTTTTAGCTGTTCAAAAGGCAGCGGTTGACCATCTTCAACGGGAATATAACGGGAGACAATATTGGACTGTTGTACATCTTCAGCCAGGTGTAACATCGCACCAATTTTGTGATCCTGGAGCAAGTCATAATTTAGACTTTCTCTATAGTTACCAACGTATAACCACGGTCTAATACAATACATTTTGTTCTTGTCTTGGAATTTCAACGATAGGTCTAGTTTAATCCACGTATTGTAGGGACACTGCAATGCTTATTGGTATCAATTTAAGGCTGAAACCCCTCACCCCCAGCCCCTCTCCCACTCAGGGGAGAGGGGAGCAAGAAAGGTGTTACAGCAAATTGCAGGTAAATGAAGTACACCTACATAGTGATACTAATTGATTAGGGAAAAATACTGTAACTCACGAACTTACAGGAGCAAAGGTGCGTTACGCTTCGCTAACACACCCTACACATAGAGTCTTTGCGTAAGTCCTATAGACTACATACAAACAATGATTGCGCCCAAAAGCAAGCCGATACAATTTTGTATTTCATAAACGTGAAAAGCACTGTAAAAGACGCTGTATATCCAAGGTTTATCTGACTACATTTTTTATCATTAATTACTCCGGTTCCCCTTCT
>CAKZMA010000073.1 GCA_937127375.1 uncultured Coleofasciculus sp.
AGGAGAAACTGTTCATGAAACTCGAACTGAAAGCCAAGTACCTCCAGTATCTGAACCAGCAAAAGCAAGACCAAGGATTCACGCTGATTGAACTGCTCGTTGTGATCATCATTATCGGTATTCTGTCTGCTATTGCTTTGCCTTCCTTCCTAAACCAAGCCAACAAAGCTAAACAGTCCGAAGCAAAGACTATTGTGGGTTCAATGAACCGGGCACAGCAAAGTTACTATTTAGAGAGAAATAAATTTGCTACAGGGGGGGCCACTTCTTTCGGAGATCTAGGTCTTGGCGTTTCTACGCTAACTCAAAATTACGAGTATGGAGTAAAGGCAACCACGGGCGAGACTGGTGCTCTTAATTACGCTAATACGGTAGAGGCTACAGCCCCGCTTAAAACCTATGCAGGTCAGGTGATAATCGGTTCGGTAGCGGGAACAGGAGAGGCAACCACCCTAGCAATATTGTGTGAATCTAAACAAGCAGCAGTCAATGGTGGCCCACAAGGTGAGACCTTAACAGCAGCGCAAGAGCCACCAACGTGCCCGACGACAGATTGGAGAGATTTAAGTGGGGGTTAGGGTAGACGTTTTGGTTATAGTGGTTTAAATCCAGCACCATTCGGTATTCTGGCAAAGTGGGTAGACTAGTCTACCCACTTTGTCTAAATCGGTTTGATTTTACTCAAGTGAACGCTAAAACTCCTCCGATGACGGCTAGACAATCTCAGTCTGATCTAAAAACCTGGCAACAGCAAGCCACTCAATACCTGATTCAGGGAGACTACAGTAGAGCAGCGAGTCTTTATGAAAAGGTAATTGCCGCAGAGCCTGAAGTTAGAAAGCACTACTGGTATTTGGGATTACTTTTATTACTACAGGGACAAGAGGCTGAAGCTCAGATGACTTGGCTGCTACCCATGACAGACGGTGAACCCGAACAGGTTGAATCGTGGACAGCGGAGTTGATGCAGGTTCTACACCAGGAAGCCACCCGACAAGAAACACTGGAAAACTATGATATGGCTTGGGCAATCCGGCAACATATGCGGGAAATTAGTCCGACCGATATGAATAACCTGTTACATTTAATTGGGCTAACGCTCAAGCTCAATACATTTAGCGGCGAGGAGTTAACGGCTTTTGGTATTCTTGAACTGCTTCAGTCCGAACAGTTGCCTAATCTTGACGTCGATTTACTGCTACAAGTGTTGCAAAAGGTTATTGAAGAAGTACCTTGGCATCCATCAGTGCTGGAATTGGCACAAGTCTGTCTAGCTTATGTTAAAGAACCTCTGAACTTTATCTTGATGGTACTACCAGCATCAATTAAAATTGCCTATACCAAGAAATGCCCAAGCCTAGCCGCTCAATTTCTCGAACTATGTATACCTCTGGAAACCGAGAAGCGGGAAATTCTGCGCCATCTCGCCGCATTTTACCAAAATGCCGGGGATTTTTCTAAAGGAATAGAAATCGCGAAGTGGTGCTACTCCATCTCACCCACATTGCCCGAGCAAGTGAATGCCAATCATTTGGTGTTGCGCGGTTTATTGAGTGCGGGTGGATATTGGGAAGAAGCCTTTGCTGCATTAGAACAACAGGAATCTTTACTCTTATCGCTGTTTAAAGAACAGCCCCAGGTATCCAACCACGCTATAGTCCAGCGTCTGTTTAATTCCACGGTCTTTTTTCCCTACTTACGGGATGAACCCAAAAATAATAGACATATTCACAATCAGGTGTCTCGATTTGCCCAAGCGAATGTGCAAAGTATAGCTGGAGTTCAACCTGGAAATCGTCATCAACAACAAAGAGCCAGGAATCGAACACAGCCCCTGAAAATCGGCTACCTGTCCCATTGTTTTTGTAGTCATTCTGTCGGTTGGCTAGCGCGTGGTGTTTTTAGATATCATGACCGCGAACGATTTGAGTTGTACGCCTATTTTATTAGCTATAAAGAAATCAATGATCCCTTACAAGACTGGTATTTCCAGCAAGTCGAACATGCTTATAAAGGCGGAATTTATGGGAATGAGATTGCTGAAAAAATTTATACGGATGATATTGATATTTTAATCGATCTTGACAGTCTTACCTTAGATGTCACCTGCGAAATCATGGCACTTAAACCTGCACCCGTTCAGGCGACTTGGCTGGGTTGGGATGCTTCGGGAATCCCTGGGATTGATTACTTTATCGCTGATCCGTATGTTTTGCCTGACTTCGCTCAGGAGTATTACAGCGAAACAATCTGGCGATTGCCTCACACGTATATAGCTGTCGATGGTTTTGAGGTAGGAATACCAACGCTGCGACGGGAACATCTCGATATTCCTAGTGACGCGGTGGTATATTTGAGTGGTCAAATTGGATACAAGCGACATCCAAATATGGTGCGGCTGCAAATGAAAATTCTCAAGGAAGTGCCGAATAGTTATTTTCTAGTTAAGGGTCTTGCTGATCAAGAGGTTATTGAACAATTCTTTATCCAAATTGCTGAAGAAGAAGGAGTAAATGGCGATCGCCTGCGATTTTTACCGCAAGTTGATTCCGAAGCTATTCACAGAGCTAACTTAGGGATTGCTGATGTAGTGTTAGATACCTATCCTTACAATGGTGCTACCACTACCCTCGAAACACTGTGGATGGGTATTCCTCTCGTTACACGAGTTGGGCAGCAATTTGCCGCTCGTAATAGCTATACGATGATGATGAATGCTGGAGTGACTGAAGGTATTGCTTGGACGGATGAAGAATACGTCGAGTGGGGCGTGCGCTTAGGTAAAGATGAAGCGTTGCGGCAACAAGTTTCCTGGAAACTGCGGCAATCGAGACAAACATCTCCTCTGTGGAATGCTGAACAGTTTACTCGCGAAATGGAGCAGGCATATATGCAAATGTGGATGGGATATCTTGAAGAGATTAATTGAGTAGAATTGACTTTAATTGAGTAGAATGGACTTGACTAACCTCCACCTTGCCTCCAGTCCATCATAATTTGATTAATATCAAAATAGCTCTCTAAAACAGGAAGTTTCAATGAAGGAATCTGTTCAGCTTTAACTTGTGCAATCGCATTTTGATTTTCCTGCTCTAAAGCAATTCGAGCCTGAATTTGAGGCAAAAGAGCCTGCCATTGAATTTCATTAAGCTCATCTATTAAAGACATTTCCAGATCTTCACTCACCTCTAAATCTTCCTGCATGAGTAGATTCATGGTAACACTGGATAAATAGAGATTCGCCTCGTCTAAAGAAATGCTAGTAGTATCAATTAGCAGGGTTATACGATGTCGCCCAGGATGAGTTAAAAGTGACCGAAAGACTGTTTCTAACTGTGGTAAAATCAATTCTTCGGCTTGCTCCCAATCAGGAAAAATAATTAAGTTAATCTCTCTCAAATTAAGAACTTTTTTGAGGATAATTAGTTGTTCATGTTGGCAAAGTGTTTGGACAGCTTCCGGAATATCATGAATCAGCAGCATGGGTTTATTCAGTTTATGAATAGCTGCACCTTGGATAAACATAAATAAAAGTTCAGCCGCTTCGTTAGCTGTAGACATTTGCCGAGACATATTCATAATTTTTACCAGGGCTGATTTACGTAAGAGACTAAACGCCAGTAACGCGGGTGGATATTTTAGCCAGGGTAAAGTTGTAATCGCTTTTTCATAGAGTAAGCTAGGATTTTTGTACGTAAAAATATCTTGCTTAGGAAAAACTCTATTATGAACTCTGGTACTCTGTACAGGAAGCCAGCCGCCAAAATGTACTCCTTGAAGTTCTTTTTGCTGGTCACTTAATAAAAAGTGCATAGCTGACGATATACAAGACTCATTGTACTGAATATAATTATTCGTTAAAATAATATACTCTTCTTCTAGAGATTGTAAAAAATTAAGGATTGAATCAATTCCTTTTTTGTGATTTTCCCATTCTGTGTAGTCAACCGGATAAATATTTATAGGCTGGTAGATGGAACGTTGTGTATAGGCTGATAAGAATGTATTGGATTGTTGCTCCGTTGGGTCAGACAAATTAATAATTCCTACGGGGGGATATGCCACAGTCAGATTAACTTTCTCCGCCGAATCTCTAACCTGTTGGCGATATTGATTAACTTCTAATAGATACTGTTCAAGAAAATCATTTTCGTCTTCTAGAGAACGTTGATAGTCTTCGGATTGGGGCAAATTATACAAAGAAGACCCATGTAATATGCGATTGCAAACTTTATCTAAAGTTGGATCAATCCCAGGCTTTAACTCATCTTTAGTTGTGAATTTCAAACCTTGAGAATCAAAGGAACGAAACGTTTGGCAAAACTTAAAGAAGTAGGCATGAGCAAAGCGATACAACTTTCTCATATCTTCTAAATTGGACTGGGCTGACTCTAAAAGTAATTGATTGATAATAGTTTCTAAGGATGCTGAATCAAATTTGTTAATCGTATACCTCAATGCTTGACTATAGACAGAGGCTTCAGTTACTGCTGTGGGTATCCCTCTAGCTGTTGCTTCAATTGCCATCGTACTAAAGAAGGCAATACTGGCATCAGCATTCCACAAAAGAGCATAAGAGGTTAACTGCTCGGATGGCATGATAATCCGAACATTTGGGGGGGCAGAAAGTGATTGCTGATAAGCTCGAACAATAAAATCTGTCTCGGCTTGTACAAATTGTTTGCCAGCAATGTAAGGATGATGGCGAATGACTAAATATTCGTCTCTTTTGGTAAATATCTGGATTAATTTCTCTATAAATTCAATTTGTTTAATAACTCCGCCGTAATCTTCAAATGCGGCTAATTCATCTTCACTAGAAGTAAATACAGCAACTATTTTGGCATTTGGGGGTATGTTTAACTGGGTACGAACTTGTGAATAATCTGTCTTATAGTCGTAAAATGAACCAATATTTAAGTTGCGACCACTTTCACGCTCGTACCAATACTTTTTGACTTGTAATAATTCGGATTTATTTAGAGGAATATTCTCCCATGCTTTTGTAAGATAAAATTTTGGTTTAGTATTCAAACAAGTATGATTTTCAACAAGCGTATAACTGTTGTCGATATATCCTCGTTCTTGAACAATGACATCAATTCCCCGCTGACGTGCTGTTTCAAAGGCTATGCGGTAGGGGGCTAACCGTGCACTAAACATAAATAAGATGCTAGGTTGATAAAAGTCTAATAACCGAGATACGGCTTTGTAGGTTACTAAACCGTCTACTAAATAATTGCGGTGAGTTTTGATAACATCGGGTCTAGATAGGCTTCTGGCGGATATCCTGAAGTAAGTATATATTGATGAAATCACCCATAGACCAATGGGGATATCTTGGTAGACAGCCGTCGGATATTGTTCAGGATTGAGAGTTTTCACCCATTGTTCAGCGATTAGATAGTCCTTGTCATCAACAAAGTCTCTGAGTTGTTGGTAGGGTAACTTAAATAGATCACAAAAATAGTTCTGACTGCTTTGAGAACAATAGTTACAAAATTCTTGGCTATAGTTTTTAGTATCTCGGAGAATATAACAATCTTTAAAAACGCCATCACAGCCGACAACTTTAACTTCACATCCCCGCTGTATCAAAGCCGTAGCAACAGTTGCATCAACTTGATTATGAAATGTCCAGGCGGGAGGAATTGAGTACAAGGAAAAAAACAATACTTTTATAGTATCCGTCATTATGTCATTCCTGTTTAGAACTTAATTTTAAATAAACTTTGAAATCAACTCAGCAAATTCCATCTCATTGGAGTCCCCATCTTGACATCTTGATTAATAGTTTTTCTCAGTAAAATATCATAGTATTTGGGGGGCAATCCCAACCCGGGACGAACCACTCTGAGATTTTCTGGCGTGAACCTATCTCCAGCTTTCATATCTTGGGCAACATAGAGCGATCGCCTGAACTGCAACGAATCTTGTTCCGCTTCAGTGACCCCATACTTTATCTTACCCAGAGCTTGCCAAGATCGTTCAGTTTCCAGCACTAACTGCCGCATTTCTTCGGGTTCCATGGAAAACGCAGCATCCACGCCCCCCTCAGCGCGAGACAATGTGAAGTGCTTCTCAATTACCGTAGCCTCTAAAGCCACACTAGCAACCGCTACCCCAATACCCATGGTGTGGTCAGATAATCCCACTTGCACATCCAACAAGTCACGTATATGGGGAATTGTCCGAAGATTTGTGTTCTCTGGCGTAGCTGGATAGGTGCTAGTGCATTTCAGGAGAACTAAGTCTGGGCATCCAGCCTCCCGCGCCGCACGGACTGTCTCATCTAACTCTGCCACAGTTGCCATGCCAGTGGAGATAAACATTGGCTTACCCGTGTTAGCCACTTTGCGAATTAAAGGTAAATCCGTATTTTCAAACGAGGCAATCTTATAGCAGGGAACATCCAGGGATTCCAGGAAATCGACGGCTGTCGCATCAAAGGGAGTGCTGAAGCCAACCATTCCCAACTCTTGACAACGGTCAAAAATCGGTTTGTGCCAGTCCCAAGGAGTGTAAGCCTGCTGGTATAGCTGATACAGGGAGTTACCGTGCCATAGACTGTTAGGAGCATCAATATAAAACTCACCCTCGTCAATGTCCAAAGTCATCGTATCAGCCCTATAGGTTTGCAGCTTTAGAGCCTGCACTCCAGTTTTAGCCGCCGCTTCAACTATTTCTAAGGCTCGTTCTAAAGACTGATTGTGATTGCCAGACATCTCCGCGATCACGAAGGGAGGATAACTGACACCGATTTTTCTGGTCTGAATCTCAATCGCTTGCATATACTCTCTCACGTTACCAGATGCCTACCGACAACAAATGCTTCTGCTGCTTCAACACCGACATTGGCACCTCGCCACCGAGCTAGATGTTCTATGGCTGAAATAGAACGAGCATGAGGCCAAGGACGCATTTCCGTCGAGTAAGCTTCTAGGGCTTTTCGCTTCAAATGCAGCGTTTGTGAAACATTCACAAACCAATTCGGGATAAATACAGGTGCTGAACCAGGAATCTGCCATTCCGTACTCGAAGCAACTTCAAAAAACAGGAGAGTCTTTACGCGGCTGGCAGGAATCGGTCGAGCCGCCGTCACGACTGCCTCATGGATGCGGCGATGATCGATGTTGAGGTCACCAGCATGATGAGTATAGATAACTTCTGGGTGATGTTGATCAATTGCCTGTTCTACCACTTTAATTAGATCTAACAAATCGCAGCTATCCAGGCGGTTATCAGGGAAGTCAAGCAATTTTATAGACGCGGCTCCCAGTATCTGACTAGCTTGATGAGCCGATTGAGCCAAAGCTGAAAGTTCAGATTGGCGCTTGTCTGGCGTTCTCGTGCGATCGCGGCTAGTAACCCCTTCTGCCACGATCAAGATGTGAACCTGATCTCCCTTGAGGCTATGTTTGGCAATAGTGCCACCACAGCCTAATACCTCATCATCAGGATGAGCCGCGACTATCAGCACGTTCATCAAGTTGTCTCCTCTAATGGAGTAATCGTCACATCAGCCACAATTCGTCCATCATACAACGCTGCTCTACTGAATTCGTAGCGAAATCCTTGATGTTCAATAAACGCCTGGGGATATCCTTCAGCATCCAGCATCCGAATGAAATCATGCAAACCTGGTAAGGAAGCAATGGGGGGAATTTCACTTTCATGGGGTTTACGCCGTTTAAATATAACCACTTCTCCTGTTTGAGGAACGGGATTGGGTTGCTCTTTGATAATCCGCTTTATCATCTGTGCTGACAGGTAGGTCGTGCGGATATATATTTCTTCAGCGTTTCCTGCCAAACAAAGGTCTTCTTTTAAATAAACTGGACCTGCGTCAAAATCAGATGTCATGCGTAGTGCCGTAAGTTGAGTATGCTGGTGACCTCTAAGGATTAGGTTTTGTAGCGGACTTCCCCCACGACCATAAGGAACATCGGTCATGTGAAAGCATACACATTCATAGCTATTGATCAACTCATCAGGAACTCTTAATGACCAATGGAGAAAGAAGATATAATGAGGCTTAAGTTCCTGTACCCTGTCTAAGGTCAATTGTTCCCCAAACTCAAAGAAATGCCACTGACCAGGATATTGACTAATAACTTCATCGAATACACGACGATTCCAGGGTTTACTACCAACCACAAGGTACATTGGTACTAATTCTTTATTACCCATTACCTCTCATCCGTAAATAATGTAGCGCTAAATTCCCCTTCACCGTTTCTAAGTCCAGTCTCTGAAACTGGGCTTTTTCAAAGGCTCTAATAGATGCCTCATTGTCTGGCTTGATGAAGGCATGAATCGCTTTTATAGATGTATGACAAAAGAGTGTTTGTACTGCCATGCCAATCAATAGGCTACCGTAGCCAGAGCGGCGCTTTCCTTGCTCAATACTGACATCAATCTCTACTTGTTCGTCATTTTGTGCGTCAAAACGGACTTGACCTATGGGTGTATCTTGGTGATCGATCGCAATAAAAATGTGACAATTTCGGTCTGGGAATTTATGCGTGAACCACTCTATATGTTTCTGCCACGGAATTGAATCTGATAAGAAGGCAGATGTTCTTACCTCTGGATCATTTGCCCACTCCCACAGCAGTTTACAATCCTCTTGGCGTACTGATCTTAATCTCAAAGGTTGGTCTTGCAAATGCATCAAGACTCTAGCTGTTCCTTCACCATCGATTAATTCCTGTCCATGTCTGGACATTTCTGCTCGAATCCCAGATGACACGAGTAATTGCTTCATCGCCTGGGCTATTTCGGCAGCATAAACATCCTCATGCCATCCCAAATTGACAGCTACTCCCATCTCACCCAGTTTTTCAGCGATCGCTCGTTGGTTATCAGCTAGAACTAGAACTAGGCTAGGCAAACCCATAAAAGCCAGTTCCCAGGTCGTAGAGCCGCCTGCGCTAATGGCTACATCAGCCCAAGCCATCAACTCAGGCATATTTGTCACGTTCCTCTCTAAGGATATAGGAAAAGGTGACGCATCCACAGCCGCTTGCAACTTCTCGTAGTGAGGATTACTCCCTCCCACCACCACAACTGCTTCTAGTTCTGGCACGTCCACTCGCTGTAATCCCTGAATCACTGTGAGAGTAACATTATCAGGGTCACTACCGCCTAATGTTACCAGAACTTTCCGAGCCACTGGCAAAATTTTTCGCGTCCATCCTTGCCACTTGCAAAACTCCCGTCGTAAAAGGGCATAGCGCGTACCTAATAGTAGCTTAGTCTCAGGCGATCGGTTCGGGTACAAACCTTCATGGGCGTAGATATTCTGATTCAAGACAAGATCAGCCCAATAGAGCTGTGCATGTCCGTAATCGTCAATAAACAGTAGGCGTAATCCGCAGTTTTTGATTATTCGCTGGTACTCAGCACCGAAGTGATAGCCATCTACCACAACCCAGGTTGCTCCCAATTGCCGTGCTAGATTCGCTGTTTTTATAGCATCTTCCGCATTTCCTGGCTCAACTGACAGGTGGACAACATCCATCCCCTCCGATACCAACCGATCCTCGACTGGGGTAGCTTGAGTAGCGATCGCGAAAATAGCTCGCCCACCAATATTCTGCCAAGCTTGAGCTAGAGCCATGCAACGCATCAGATGACCCGTGCCTATCTTAATCGAAGCGTCTACCCGAACTAGCAAATTCATGTACGATCAGTCTTCTCTAGTAAAAACCAATTTATATCATCCTGGGGAAATTGATTATCGCGATGATAGATGAATCCGTAATCTACAAGTTGTAAATTATTAAAACGCTCCAGCATCTCGCCAGCAAAATCACGCTTAAACAATTTGTCTTGATAACCACGATAGTTTACTTCTACAGGAGTTGGACTGTAATATTCAGCTAGGCAGATATAGCGACAGCTAGTTTTGTAAAGCAAATCATAGGCTTTAGACAATTTGTCTGGATTAACATGAATCAAAAATCCCTTACTTAAAACAAAATCCCGTCTATAATCTGGTATAAATTCTAAAGCTGATTGATGATAAACCTTGATTTGTTCAAGTTTATTAAGTTCATCGATGGCTTTTTCATTGATTTCTATCGCTGATAGTTCTACTTCAGGAATTAGCTGTTTAATCGCCAACAAATTAATACCTATGTTTGCGCCAAACTCAATAACTGAGTCAACTCTATTGGTACGAGCAATTATTTTTCCTAATAAAACTATATTGTTGGCTAAATAGGTTTTTTCTTGATTTCTGGTGATGTATTCATCACCAAATTTTCCCGCCCAGAATTTTTCCTGTTCAGTCTGAAAGCCTTCAATACTTATTCTTGTTTTATTTTTGTTATTCTTCATTGGCTATTTTTTCTGTTTGACATGGGCATTTATTTTGAGCAATTCAGGTCTCTCATCTAGCAATTCCAGCACAGTATCGGTCGTAAAAATATCACCTTCTCCGTACAAACAAGTGTATATTTCTTCAATTAGCTGCCAATCCTCTTGAGTATCTAACGTCCAGCGGTAGGCTGATAAATCTTCATCGGCTGTTTGATTATGTAAAGCAAATAATTCAGGATGTTCGTGGATGTAAGGTGTGACATGTTCACGTTCGTAGGCGAGATGAGCTTCCTGAAAAGCCCGCTCTAAGGCTGCAAACGTAAAAACCTCAGCATCTAAACCACGGGGGTAGCTTCGATTTAAGGTATTACTCAGATAGTCTATAGTCAGCCCCTGAGCAGATTCAAACTTAAAATAATCCACCATTTGTGTCAGCACCTCTGAGTCAAAGAGGGGGCAATCCGAAGTAACCCTCACAACTACATCCGCGTTATATTCCTTAGCGGCTAAATAGTATCGCTCTAATACATCCTCTTCACTGCCCCGAAACCACTTTGCCCCATATTGTTCCGTTTCTGCAACAATCACATCGTCCGCTGGGGAAGTTGTCGTTGCCACAACCACCTCATCGACTAAGGGACAAGCTTGAACTCGCTGGATCACGTATGCCAAAACCGTCTTCCCACAAAGCTGTTTCATCACCTTTCCAGGTAAACGAGTAGAACCCATACGGGCTTGAATAATTGCAACTATTTTCATAAAATAATCTCTTGTAATGTGGTTATCACTTTATTTTGATTTTCTTGACTTAGACTATAGTATAAAGGAAGGCTAATAGCTTGATGATAATAGCGTTCTGCTGCGGGAAAGTCACCCAAACTAAAACCCAATTGCTGGTAATAAGGCTGCGTGTGAACCGGAATATAGTGTAAATTTACTCCGATTCCCCCTTGGCGAAGCTCTTCAAATACCTTTCGGTGAGTTTTAAGAATTTTATCTAATTGCAACTGAATCACATACAGATGCCAACTAGACTCAGTATCTGGATGTTGCCAAGGCAGGATTAATGGCAGATCTTGAAGCAACTGATTGTAACGATTAGCCAGAAATCGACGACGTTCCACAAATTCATCCAGTCTCGCTAGCTGGCTGACTCCCAAAGCAGCTTGAATATCCGTAATCCGATAATTAAAGCCCAACTCTAGCTGTTGATAATACCAGGAACCATGAGATTCACCTTGGATAAACTCAGGATTGCGGGTAATGCCATGAGTCCGCAGTCGGAGCAACTTTTCATATAAATCTTTCTGATTGGTTAGCACCATACCACCTTCACCGGTTGTAATTATCTTCACGGGATGAAAACTAAATACTGCCATATCTGAAAAAGCACAGGAGCCTATTGGTTTATGCTGATAACCTCCACCAATAGCATGAGCAGCATCTTCAATCACTTGGAAACCATACTGTTGCGCCAGAACAGCAATTCGTTCCATCTCGCAAGATTGTCCAGCTAAATGTACTGGTATCACAACTTTTGGCAGACAACCTTGCTGCTTTGCCCAGGCTAACTTATGTTCTAACTCATCTACACTCAGATTGTAAGTATGCGGATTAATATCCACAAAATCAACAATCGCTCCACAATACAAACCACAGTTTGCTGAAGCAACAAACGTATTCGGTGATGTCCAAAGACTATCCCCCTTGCCCAAACCAGCCGCTAGACAAGCAATATGCAGTGCCGCCGTCGCACTAGAAACCGCAACAGCATATTTCGCACCGCAGTAATTTGCTACAGCTTTCTCGAACCTCTCTATAGCTGAACCTTGAGTAATCCAGTCGGAGCGCAAGACCTCAACAACTGCATCAATATCGTGCTGATTAATATCTTGACGCCCATAGGGAATAAATGAGTTCATGACTTGAGCATGTCCAAAAGCTGAGTACCTGTCAACCATTCCGTATTTGTATCGGAGCTATATTGAAATCCATCAGGTAATGGCACTCCCTTTTCCCCCAACGCATTGCGCCTAAAATCCATGCTTTTGGAAAATTGAATCGTTGGCTTAATAATATAGTGATCGCCAAATTCTATAGTCAGATGTGAAGCCTCAGGTGGACACATAACCTCATGCAATTTCTCTCCTGGTCGAATGCCAATAATCTTAATCAGTATTCCTGGTGCCAGTGCTTCCGCTAAATCCGTCATTTTCATGGAGGGAATCTTCGGTACAAAAATTTCTCCCCCTTGCATTCGCTCAAAGCTTTTCAATACAAAATTTACACCTTGTTGAAGAGTAATCCAAAATCGGGTCATCCGGGGATCAGTAATCGGTAACTCGTTAGCCCCTTCCCTGATCAGTTTTTGAAAGAAGGGGATCACAGATCCTCTTGAACCTACGACATTTCCATAACGAACAACAGAAAACCTTGTTCTTAATTTACCCGTAATATTATTTGCTGCAACAAACAGCTTATCAGCCGCCAACTTAGTGGCTCCGTAAAGATTAATCGGATTAACTGCCTTATCCGTTGAGAGAGCAATTACTTTTTTTACTTCACATTCCAAAGCCATATCAATAACATTGTTAGCCCCATTAATATTTGTTTTAATACACTCCATTGGGTTATATTCAGCCGCAGGAATTTGCTTGAGAGCTGCTGCATGAATCACACAATCAACATCTCGCATGGCTAGTTTGAGTCGCGAGGCATCTCTCACATCTCCAATGAAATAGCGCATAACAGGTGAGTTTAACTCCTGAGCCATTTCATACTGTTTTAACTCATCCCGCGAATAAACAATAACTTTTTGAGGTTGATAACGACTCAGAATAGTTCTCACACATTCTCTGCCAAATGAGCCTGTACCACCTGTAATCAGAATTGACTGATGATTAAACATTGGTAGACATAAGTTTATTGAGTTTTAAGTTTAATATTTGGTATTTATTCAAAAAGCTTAATTGTTCAATAAATAACGCTACAGTATCTTATTTTCTTTAGCGATCACTATCTCCACTCTCCTCACTCTTTTCTCCTATCTGCTGCTGCAACTGCTCCAACTGTACCTTATATCCTGCCTCCTGAGGATGCAACTCCACCAACCTTTCCAACGGCGCGATCGCACCTTGAGTATCCTGCATCTGTAACCGTATCTCCACCAAGCCTTCCAGCGCCACCCGATTCTCCGGTTCCCGTTCTAAAACCAACTCATACCCCCGTTCCTTCGCCGCTAGCTGTTGATCAACTGACGCCTCTTCCGAGGTAGCCGTCGTCTGCGGTTGCTGTAGGGCATTACTATATAGACCAAATAGCCCATACCCCGTAGACCCCAGAAAGGCTACCATTGAGAAGACAAGAAGAATTCGTTTCAGGGGATTTTCCTTGGGTTTCTTATCCGACATACCTACCTACAGGGAAATGAATCTGCCAATCAATCAAGTCTTGGCTATTCGCTCAAATCAGCCAAAACTAGCCAGAACAACCGATTTTAACCAGCTTGAGCATTGAGAGGTGAACCTGAGTTCACAGCTTCGACCTATCCTTAACCTACCCACATCTCGACCCAGAGCGATCACCTAACCTTAATAATGCCTCAATTGAATCGTGCGATCGCAGCCTGATTCCCTTTGCGCCAATTTTGTTCCCTCCCCTTGAAGGGGAGGGTTAGGGAGGGGTCAGATCACGGTATGGCTTTGTTGATTAAGTAAAGGGCGACCCGATCCAATTGAATGGATTGGAGTTGTTCATTGATACAGGCGGGTCGCCCCGACAAGGATCGCTTGTTTCCTTCCGGTCAATTCAATCGCGCGATCGCCTGTTCTATTTGGGTTAATTCAATCGTGCGATCGCAGCCTGATTCCCAGCAAGCACCAATCTTGTTCCCTCCCCTTCGAGGGGAGGGTTAGGGAGGGGTCACGTTAAGGTATGGCTTTGTTGATTAAGGAAAGGGCGACCCGACCCAATCGAATGGATTGGGGTTGTTCATTGATGCAAGCGGGTCGCCCCTACCCAGATCGCCTGTTCTATTCCGGTCAATTCAATCGTGCGATCGCGCCAAGCTTATCTGCCAATCATGCTACCCAGTTTTCCCAAGT
>CAKZMA010000074.1 GCA_937127375.1 uncultured Coleofasciculus sp.
TTGACCCCAATGTAACTAAACCCGCCCCGATCGCGTGATCAACCCCGACAACCGGGCGGGTTTAGTTAAGTTATCGGTTTGTTGCTATAAGTTATCTGTCAAACCCGCCCCTACAGATCGTGCTGTATGAAACCCACCCCGAATCTATTAGCGATCGCGTTCTAAATCAAGGAATCAATCCTCGCCCTGCTTGCTGTTGCTGAATCCGATCCAAGCTTCCCGTGGGAATCGACTCAATAAGCTGGCGCGTGTACTCGGTTTTTGGTTCCCGATAGATACTCTGTGCCGCATCAATTTCCTCGATTTTGCCCTTATTCATCACCATTATCCGATCGCTCATAAATTTGACCACACTCAAGTCATGGGAGATAAAGATATAAGTCAGATTCAACTCACTCTGTAACTCACTCTGTAACTCCTTGAGCAGATTCAGCACCTGCGCCTGTACCGACACATCCAAGGCAGAAACCGATTCATCGCAGATAATAAACTTAGGCTTAAGTGCTAGCGCCCTAGCAATACAAACCCGTTGGCGTTGTCCCCCTGAAAATTCGTGAGGATAGCGGTTCATCCAGTCGGGCTTTAACCCCACCCGCTCAAACAAATCAGCGGCGCGATCGCGACGGGCTTTGGCATTATCTCCCCATTTATGAATCACCAATGGTTCCATCACCGCATCCCCAATCTTCATCCGAGGATCGAGAGAACTAAAGGGATTTTGGAAAATAATTTGCATGTCTTGTCGAATTTGCCGCAAGCGCTTGCCTTTAATATGGGTAATATCTTCATTGTCAAATGTTACCTTACCCTCCATCGGTTCAATTAAGCGCAATAATGTCCGGGCAAGGGTAGATTTACCGCAGCCCGATTCCCCCACGAGTCCCAAGGTTTCGCCTTTGTACACCTCAAAGGACACATTATTGACCGCCATAATATAGCGTTTGGTTTTGCCAAATACGTTGGACACCGGAAACCCCACCCGCAGATTTTCAACGGCAAGTAAGGGAGAGGCTGAGGCGTCAGCAATGGCAAGATTATCTCGCTGAACCTTTGCCCCATTTTCCTGCTCAAACGTCGGGGATTTTTCGCGAATTTCTACTTTACCCTCCTCTGTCTTTACTTCCTCCATGAAGTCAGCCACAGTGGGTAAGTATTTTAGATGTTTTTCTAACGTCGGACGACAGGCTAATAATCCTTTCGTGTAAGGATGTTTAGGATTAGCAAAAATTTGCCAGACATCGCCACTTTCGACAATTTTTCCCCGGTACATCACCGCCACGCTATCGGCAATTTCAGCAATTACGCCTAAGTCGTGGGTGATAAAAATCATTGACATTCCCCGCTGATCCCGCAACTCCCGCAGCAAGTCTAGAATTGCCGCCTGTACGGTGACATCAAGGGCGGTACTGGGTTCATCTGCAATCAGAATCTCTGGATCACAGGCAATTGCCATAGCAATCATCACCCGTTGCAATTGACCCCCGGATAGTTCGTGGGGATAGCGTTTGAGCATTTCCTGTTTGCGCTGATTCAGGTACTGGCTAATGACTCGATCAGTGGAAGCGCTAAAGCGCTCACTACGAACAGCGCGATCGGGATTTTCCTGTTCATACTCCAGCTTAAGTTCCTCATCACTAGGAATCAGCCGCACTTCTTGCAGCCGTGCGATCGCCTGACGCCGTGCTTCGCCTTGGGAGATGTCCGGATGCTGTAAAATAGCCTCAATAAGCTGAAACCCGATTGTATACACAGGGTTGAGGGAACTCATCGGTTCCTGGAAGATCATCGAAATTTGACCCCCCCGAAATCGGCGTTTCTGTTCCTGATTCAGCGTCAGCAAGTCTTTGGGTTGAGCGCCATCGGCTTTAAAATAAATCTCCCCCTGAGTAATCTTACCCGGTGTTGACACTAACCCCATCACCGCCAGTGAGGTGACTGACTTCCCCGAACCCGACTCGCCGACAATACCCAGGGTTTGCCCCTGTTTCACTTGAAAACTAATCCCATCAACAGCCAGGACTTCCTTTTCATCGGTTTTGAATTTGACTTGTAGGTTGCGAACGTCGAGAACGGTATCAGCCATGACACGCTAAAACGAGAATTAATGGAAATTGTAACAAGCCAATGCCCTATCGTACCGCATCCCCATTGATTCGCGATCGTACTATAGGAGCTAAATAGTCTATTGTTACTGAATTGACACAACTGATGAAAACTCTAGTCAAATGGACAGTCACCGACTATCATCGCCTGATTGAGACGGGTATTCTCAACCACCGTCGGGTCGAACTTTTGCAAGGAGAAGTCGTAGAAATGCCACCAGAAGGACCAATCCATAGCTATGTAACCGAAGGGGGTGTCCACTATCTACGTTCGCTCCTGCAGGAATTAGCCCTGGTGCGAGAAGCTCATCCGATTACCTTCGCTAATTCTGAACCCCAACCCGATGTCGCCATTGTCCAACCGCCTCGACAACGATATCTCCAGCATCATCCCTATCCTCAGGATATTTTTTGGCTGATTGAAATTTCTCAGTCTACTTTGGACTATGATCTCAATGATAAGCGGAAAACCTATGCATTGGCAGGTATTCCCGATTACTGGGTGGTTAATCTCAAAGCCAATCAGATCCACGTCTTTCGACAGCCTCATGATGCCGATTACTTAAAATCATTGGTGATCAATCAAGGCATAATTTCTCCACAAGCCTTTCCCACAATTGAGGTATCAATCAACCGATTTTTTGCTGATTTATAATATTTTTTACCGATATCTAATAGTTTAATGATGGAAAAAATCAATAAATGTAGGGGCGGGTTTAGCCACTCAAACAACTTGTCACCAATCAATGAACAACAAAACCCGCCCTCCCCACTTTTCAGTGTAATCAGTGCAACCAACCTCTCACCGCCCTACCCCCATCTCTCCAATAAATCCGTGAAATCAGTGTTTTGACAAATAACATCATCGCATCCGATGCTGACAGCGTTTGAGATAATGTTGCGCTACCTTATCCCCTGGATTAAGCTGCAAACATTGGCTAAACGCTTGAGCCGCATCTGAGAGGCGATCGCGATAATATAACATTAGCCCTTGCTCAAATTCCGTTTTCGTTGCCAGCTTTGCTTTTCGTATCTGGGGCGGATCAGCATCAAAGACTTCATAAACGGTTACTTTTTTCGCTTTCCCTTTCACATTCACCTTATCCACAAGGCGCATCCCATAGTCACCGGGATTCGACAACCTCAAGAATGTATGGTGCGAGATTAATAGCCGTACTTGATAGATTTTAGTTAATTCTTCCAGGCGGGCGGCTAAATTCACCGCATCACTAATCACCGTGCTATCCATACGGGAAAATCCGCCCACGGTTCCCAGCATTAATTCTCCGGTATTGATTCCTATACCAATCTCAATGGGTGCATAGTTATAATTCGCCCGATGTTGATTATATAAAGCCAGCCGCTCAAACATAGTAATTCCCGCCTGCACTGCTTCATCCGCATTGCCACTAAACAGCGCCATAATTTCATCGCCAATATATTTATCGACAAAGCCATTATGTTCCCGAATAGCCGGTTCCATGCGACTTAAGAAGGCATTGATAAAGTTAAAATTTTCACTAGGATTCATCTGTTCTGACAGTGCTGTAAAGTTGCGAATATCGGCAAACAGAACAGACATTTCCTGTTGAACATGATCCCCCAGTTGCACATCCACAATACTTTTTTTCTGTAAAAATTGCAGAAATTGACTAGGAACAAACCGTTCGTAGGCTCGATTGAGTTGAAACAGTTCACGAGTAAAAGCTTCCCGTTCCGCTTCGGCTTTTTTGCGATCGCGGATATCTTGAAAGGCAACCATCCCATAAGCCACCTTACCCTGTTCCTCATAGATAGGAGTTCCCCACACCTCAATCGGGATAATCTGATCCCCTCGGTGAATTTCCACATCATCAATGGTAGACGTTTTGCCCTGCAACGCCAGAAAAATAGGCATTTGGTTGGTGGGATAGAGTTGATCCGTTCCTGTGCGATAGGCTTGATAAACCTCAGCTAATTCTTCAACGGTAACAGCGTCCACAATGCCTTGACCTAAAATCTGTTTAGCCGTTTCATTAGCATAGTAGGGTTTGCCCTTAGCATCGAGGATAAAAATCCCCACAGGTACAGCATCTAAAAATTGCATCAATCTCCGCTCACTTTCCCGCACCGCTGCGTAAAGTTGGGCATTTTCTTTAGCAATTGTGGATAAACGCAGATGAGTTTTAATCCTGACCAAAAGTTTGTGTTTGGCAATCGGTTTCGTCAAATAATCATTCACGCCCACACTAAAACCTGCCACTAAGTCATTCACTTGCTCATTCGCCGTCAACAGTAACACGGGCAGTTCAGTAGGGGGATAGAATTCACGCAGTTTTTTACAAACATCATACCCAGTCATGCGGGGCATGATCGCATCAAGTAACACCAAGTCAGGCTGAAAACCATTGTTAATGATATCTAACGCTTCCCTACCATTGGCGGCTTGGGCAAGTTGATAATTTTCTAAGGATAAATAGTTGACGAGTATCTGGCGATTCACTGTATCATCATCGACGATTAAAATCTTGAACGGGTTGATTAAGGGTTCGTCATCCTGGAGATTATGGTGTTGTTTTAGGGTTAAGCTAGGTTGATCAAGGGTCAGTAATAGGGGACAAGACGTACCGACACTAGGAGGTTGACTCACAAAGGAATTGGCACTGTAAACTGTCTTAGGTATTGCCACGATTGACTCAATCGGATCGGGCTTAAAGTCTGGAATTTGTCCGTCAAAAATTGGCAACGTAAACGTAAACTGAGAGCCGACGCCTAAGGTTGATTGCACCTCAATGGTTCCCCCATGCAACTCCACTAGCTTTTTCGTCAGGGCTAACCCTAACCCTGTACCGCCATATTGATGCCCTAGAAAACCCTGCCCTTGTTCAAAGGATTCAAAAATACGGTTTACTTGAGACTTGGGGATGCCAATTCCTGTGTCAGAGACAGTAATGGCTAGCATTTGGAATGTTGACCCTTCACTGGCTTCTAGGACATGGTTTGTCGGGGCGGGTTTAGGAATTTTGTTTTCGCTATTGATAGTAACGTTTGTACAAAACCCGTCCTGACTGGATGTTGACTCTTCACTTTGTTCGAGGACAAGGTTTTGATCCTCCACTTCGCTTATAGGGAACCGGTTTGGTAGAGGCGGGTTGATAAAATTTGCGCCATCGGTTGACGATACCGTTGATTCCAAAACCACGCTGACTACTCCTTCGCTGCGCTCAAGGACATGGTTTTGAGTTAACTCCTTCAACTCTCCCTTGTCCCACTGCACTGCTGCACCTCTGCCCTCTAACTTCTGCCTTGAACTTACCAATTGAGCCGAAATTTTGACCGTTCCTTTATCAGTAAACTTAATCCCATTATCCACTAGGTTTTGCAAAATCTGCTGCACCCGATTTTCATCCGCATAAGCGATAGGTAAGTCCGGAGAAATGGCATTAATCAGTTGTAACTCTTTATCCCCAATCAGCGGATAACTGAGTCGGAGAACTACCTCCGTTATTTCTCGTACTCCCACGGGCTGTGGCTGGAGTTGAATGTCTTGGTGTCTAAGTTTGGCAAAATCGAGAATGTCATTGACTAAGTTAGATAAACGTCGTCCCGTGGCAACAATTGTGCCTAAATTGATCCGGGTTTGTAAGGGTAACTTTCCGGTAGCATCATCGATTAAGGATTCAGCAATGCCGACAATGCCATGGAGAGGAGTACGAAGTTGGTGGGATGTATTAGCTATAAATTCATCTTTGAGCTTATCTAGGCGCTGCCAAGCGGCATTTTGATGGTCTTTGAATTCCAGTTCTTGGCTAAAACGCATCCGTTCGGCTTCGGCTTTTTTGCGCTCTGTGATGTCGTTGATAACGGCAATGGCATAAATAATTTGACCTTGTTCATCTAAGATAGGTTTGCTCCACATCTCAATCGGAATAATCTGGTCATCTTGGTGAATTTCAATATTATGCACAATAGATCGTTGTCCCTGTAAGGCTCGAACAATCGGTAACTCTTCGGTCGGATAAAATTGATCGGTTCCGGCGATATACCAGTGATGAACGGCACAAAAATTATCCGCGATCGCGTCGGGGGTGAACGCTTCTCCGATAAACCCTTGTGCCTTATCGTTGGTATAATTAAATTGCCCCTGAGCATCAACCACCACGATACCAACGGGTACGGTTTCTAAAATTTGAGCTAACTGTTTCTCACTTTTTGCCAATGCCTCATTTAAACGGTTCATCTGATGATTCTGGTCTTTGAGAGTGGCAAAGGATTGGTTTAATTGATCCGCCATTTGATTAAAGGCGGCGCTGAGACTACCCAGTTCAGCATTGCGATGAACCTCAATTTTTTGGTTCCATTCGCCATTAGCAATGGCGTTAGCGGCTTGATTTAAGCGCTGGATGGGTTGAATGATCCAGTGGGCGGTACTAATACCAATTCCCGTGGCGATGATTAGGGCAACCAGACAGAGTAGGATAGTTGATTTGGTATTATTATGAATGTGATCTAAGAAGTCAGCTTCAGGGAGAACTACGACAATTAACCAGTCTAATCCGTGGCTATCTTGTAAGGGCATGACTTGTAAAAATTGGCGCTGCCCTTGATGCTTAAAGTCTAGGTGCTGGGACTCTTGAATCGCCTTTAACTCGCTAAACTGTTGGGTTAAATAGTTGGCGCTGGCTTGAATTAAGGGGTCACGACTTTGGCTGGCTTTTAATCGGGTGATTTGATTTGGGTTATGTTGAAAAGGCGGTTCCGGGGCGGATGTGGCGACTAAGAATCCAGAACGTTCCATAATAAACAGGCGTCCCGATTTACCGATTTTTAACGTTTGCAGGAAATCGTTAATCGTGGAAAGACGCAGGGTTGTGTTTAAGACACCCTGAACCTGCTGATTGCTGTCGTAAACGGGTTGAACGGCGCTGATTAGCAACGTGCGATCGCCTTCGCCAAAAAAGGGGAAAATATTACTCCAAGTGGGTTTATCGGCTTGCAAGGCGGCTTTATACCAGGGTCGCCGTCGGGGGTCGTAGTTTGTGGTACTCTCGATCAGGGTCTTGCGATCGCCTTCACTGTGGGTGCTATAAGTATAGAAGTCAAAATCTGTCCCAGGATTCGCTTGGATAATCACCAATTGATCCCGATTTCGCCGTCCCGCCGCAATCAGTCCTCGCTGTTCATTCGCCACACCAACATAACTCACAGAATCAAATCGTTGCACTTGTCGCCACAAATGCTGTTCCCAGGGTTGCAAGGTGTCTATGGTCAAGCTTCCCAGATAAATCGCATCTTGATTACTCTGATTAATTTGATGAGGAATGGCTAAATATCGCTCCAACCTATCCTCAATATGAACCGTAATTTCATCTTGTAATTGAGTCGCTACCTCATTCACCGCCTGCTTTCCGTGGCGAAAGGATAACCAGCCAATCACTCCGACTATGGCAAAAATTTGCACCAGAAAGGGGACGACGAATACCGTTCGTAGAGGCACATTGGTTAACCCTTTGGCAATCAGGTGCTTAAGAGATCGCATTGACATGAGAGTCGCTTAAAGATGGCTAAAGTCAAGGACGTAAACCCTACAGCTTTAAAGCAGAATCTAGTCCTTTTTTATGCAGTTCAACCCAAATTAGCGATGCACCCAATAGATTCAATCCATCAACGATTGAAATAGTTTGAGGGTAAAACTCAAAAAAGATGTTTTTATTGAATGAGTATGGTTTTGCCAAACGTCTGAACAGCACTCACTCACTCAACCTTCACGGCGAACGTTTCCCACCTGTCGCATTCACCGGAAAGCTTGACAGCTAAACAGTTTCGACTTTTGTAAAGAGACTAATCACCTCTGTACATTGCCGATAGGGGTACTAGACAGAACCGAAGATTTCAGTCCCGTAGCCTCTCTCGCCTACAGCCATCACTGTGTTATACTAGCGTATTACTTGTATTACGGCATTCTCATAATATTCCAATGCGCTGACAACAGCAACGTCCTAACGGTAGAGAAAATCCAATGTTGTCAGCTAGACCTGATTGGAACGTCAGTAGGGGCGGGTTTAGGAACTCAATTGACGGGCAAATCAATAAATGTCAGACAAAACCCGCCCTTCCTTTTTGCAGAGTAACCTAGCATATCCTATATCCTGCTGGATTTCGCCGTCGCTGGGATTTAACCTGCAACTGACAACAGCCAATTCTATGTAGGGGCGGGTTTAGGAACTCAATTGACGGGCAAATCAATAAATGTCAGACAAAACCCGCCCTTCCCCCGTATTGAACCTAACCGATAACCTCAATCCCAAATCCACTCACGGTTAAAAAAAGGGCGGGTTTTGTTGTCTTGTTTAAGGTGAGTCTACTCATTTAATCCCTAAACCCGCCCCTACATGATATGATCAATCTTTCCAAATTTTTAATTTTTTCCACCTACTTAGGGGACTGTTTTCTCTCAATCAAACACACCGATAGCTATTGCTGTTGACAACGGTTGAGATAGATGTTCGCCACTTGGTCTTGAGGATTGACCCGGAGAACCTCAGCAAAACGTTTTTTCGCCTCAGCAAACGCCTTCAGGTTATAAAAATACCAGGCTTCGGTAAAGGTTTGTAACGTGGCTAATTTAGCGGCTCTAATCTGAGATAAATCTGCATCAAACACTTCATAAACAGTTACCAATTCCGATTTTCCCTTCACCTTCACTTTATCAATCAGGCGAATCGCATAATTAGTCGGATCAGATAAACGGGAAAACGTATGATGAGAAATTAATAAGGGGACTTGATAATATTTGGTTAACTCTTCAATGCGAGAGGCTAAATTCACCGCATCACTAATCACCGTGCTATCCATGCGCGAGACTCCACCAATGGTTCCTAGCATCAACCCTCCCGTATTAATCCCAATCCCAATCCGGATAGGAGGATAGCCGGAATTCTGTCGATGTTGATTATAGATCCTCAGTTGGTGTAGCATAGCAATTCCCGCCTTAACTGCATCATCAGCCTGACCACTAAACAGTGCCATAATTGCATCACCGATATATTTATCAATAAAGCCATTATGGTTAGTAATCGATGGCTCCATGCGCGACAAATAAGCATTAATAAACTTAAAATTATCCTCCGGCGTCAGCGTTTCCGATAATGTCGTGAAAGTGCGAATATCCGAAAATAGGATCGACATTTTCTGTTGGACATTATCACCCAACTGGACATCGACAATACTTTCCTTATCCAAAAATTGGAGAAACTGACGCGGAACAAACCGTTCATACGCCTGATTCAGTTCTGCCAAACTGGTATAGAAACGGGCATTTTCAATAGATGTGGCGGCTTGCGCGGATAGGAGACGCAACAGTTCCAATCGGCTAGCTGTAAATGCTCCCGTCGTCAAATTATTTTCTAAATAGACAATTCCGCTGAGTTTTCCTTGATTAATCAACGGCGCACAGAGAATTGACTTCGGCTGTTTTTGCTGAATATAGGCGTCTTGAGTAAATTGTCCCTCATTTAGGGCATCATTTAAGACAACAATTTCCTGAGTTCGAGCTACATAATTAATAATGGTTACAGATAAAAATTGACTTTCTTCAATGTCAGTAGATTGTAAAATCTGAATTTGATCACATTCGGCACAGGCTTGGGCAAGGGTATTCACCTGTCCCTCGGCTTCAATCCTTAATTTTCCTTTGCTTTCTAAAATAAGAAACCCTTTTTGCGCTCCAGCATTTTCAATTAAAATTTTCATCAACGCTGCTAGTAATTTATCCAAGACAATTTCACCGGAAATCACTTGCGCGGCTTTTATGACTGTGTTTAAGTCAAGAAAATCTGAAGATTTATTTCGACTTTGCGTCGTTGTTGTCACTATCGAACTTTTTTGGGGAACTCCGGCTGAATCATTGCCATTGACTCGGGCAAACAGCCATTGGGGATAAGCTTCTTCCAACTGTTTAACTTTCGCCATTGCCCCCCACAGCGTATAAACATAGTGAGCTTTTTGTAAATAGTTTTGGGCAATTTCCTCCCGACTTAACCGTTGATAAAACTGACTGGCTCGTTCATACGCCAAAGCTTCATCATGAAAATAGCCCTGTTTTTTTGCCCCCTGAATCGCCCGATCATAATACTCCATCGCTCGAATAGTTTTACCGCCAACTCCCGCCCGTTCAGCCTCTACTAAGTCATATTTATGCTGAAAGTTACAAGGCGCATGTTCTGCCCAGTTTCGCATCGTTTTTTGCTGTCTTGCCACTTTGATCAGATATCGTCGGCGTTTGCTGGGACTTGCTGAATGACATACCGCTAACAGAACCAAAGACGAGTAGAAATTGGCTAAAACACTATTTAATAAGCCTTTAACGCTCCCCTTATACTTTTCAGCCAGAAAAACCTGAGTTTCCGCTTCTTCATACTTGTCAAATAAGTAATAAATGAATAATTTCGCCCAATAAACAGATAAAATTGAAAGCTGATTATTCGCTTTTAATAAATCAGGCAGAACCTGATCAAAAACAGTCAAGTCTAAATGGGGAGACTGGTCAGCCTCCATTAAGCATACGGATAAGTTCCGCCAAATCGTGATATAGTTAATCTGGTAATCTTGTTTAAATTGATGATTTAATTCCAGGTGTTGGGCTTGCTTTGACTCAACTTCAGCTAAGGGAAGTCCGACGAAAAATGAATAGGTACAATAGTTTACGGTGCAGTGACAAGCATATTCAATATCACCCTGTTCAATCGCCGTTTGAATTGTATCGAGTAACGGATTTAGTGTTTTTCGCGCTGGTTCTTTCCAGGGGCGGACAAAGGCATTAAATTGCTGCTGAACTTTGGCTTGTACGTCTTTGGCATTAAAGCGCTCTAATACGGTTAAGGCTAACTGACCAAAGCGATAGCCTTGATCAATTGTTTCTTGTTTACCACACAACAGCAAACTATAAACACTATAAGCATAAGCTGCTAGTGATGAATTTCCATAGCGAATACAGAGATTCACCATAGTGATAATAAGCGACGGTAACAGAGATGGTTTGGCAATATAGGCAGGTGCCATAACGGACATCAAAATTCGCAAAGCTGCCAATTGAGTGGGTTTAGTCATTTCTGGCAAATCTGCTAACGCCTCAATCGTTTGATAAACAGGAGGCGTTTGAGTTAGCGGTATTTCTAATAGCTTTAAAACCTGCTTTGCCGTTTTGATAGCGGACAGCATTTGATTTTGAGAACTATCGAATAAAATTTGAATTTCATAGACCTTAACCTTATGAATTAGAGTTTCCGCCTGGTTTAGCACAACATTGGTTAGGGTTTGGGCGGTTTCAAAATCAGTCAATAAATATGCCACTTCGATGGCTTCCATAGACAAGTTTAGAGTCAACTCATACTGCGCCTGCCAACTGTCTGGAGGAAGAAGTTCTCGACCGATTGTCAAGTACTTCATCGCCGCTTCATAAGCGGTTGCGGCTTTGGCTTTTTGACCTGCCCAAAGATTCAATTGAGCTAATTTATTCTGTTCTTCAGGAGACTGGATTAACTCAATACTAATATTCAGATGATTGACAATATTAAAAAGAGTCTCTGACAACTGGTCTTCTGACGTATTTTTCAGTAATAATTGACCCACCGTATGGTGAATCGCTTGGCATTGTTCTTGAGGAATCAAAGAATAAGCAGCGTTCTGAATTCGGTTGTGAGCAAATTTGTATTGGATGGTGAAGTTTTGATGTTCTATATCGCTGCTTAATGAGCCAGGATTCGAGGCTAAAGGTTGACGTTTCTGCAACAGATTTTCAGTATTATGGGATGGACTGATTAACTTGTAGTATTCACCCAAAGGCACAATTAATCCTTCAACAACTGCCTGCCATAACTGCACGGCTGTTTCGGACTGCGATTCGCCTAACGCTAAGGCTAATGGTTTGAGTTCAAAGGAATTGCCCAAACAAGCGGCAAACTGTAAAACCCGTTGCACCTTTGGCGATAAGGTTTGAATCTTATTGACTAGAATGGCGACAACATTATCAGTAAAGTTTTGGGCTTGGATTTTGGCTATATCCCACCGCCACATTCCCCCTTGAGAGTCAAAGGTAACAATTTTTTCTTTGTATAAATAGTTTAAAAACTCATTGACAAAAAAAGGGTTGCCGCCCGTTTTTACCTGAACTAATTCAGCCAGAGGCTGGGCATGATCAGGTGAACATTTGAGTGTTTCTGTTACCAATTGGATAATGCTTATTAATTCCAATGGCGCTAAAACAATCTGATGGATAATGGTTCCACTTGACCGAATAGTCTCGAAGGTTAATAGTAAAGGATGAGATGCACTCACTTCGTTATCGTGATAAGCACCAATCACAAACAACCCGTCGATGTGGGAGTCAGTCTCACCCTGATTCGAGGAGTTCATCAACCATTCCATGAGTTTCAACGAAGCGCTATCCGCCCACTGCAAATCATCGAGAAAAATGACTAACGGATGTTCAGGTTTGGCAAAGATACGGATGAACTTTTGCAGAACTAATTTAAAGCGATTTTGCGCTTCTGTAGCGGGTAAACTAGAAACTGAAACGGGTTTGCCGACAATCAGTTCAACTTCCGGAATGACATCAATAATAATTTGAGCATTCACACCTAAAGCGGCTAAGAGTTGGTCGCGCCATCGGCTTAGTTGGACTGTGGTTTCAGTTAACAGGTTTTTGATTAATTCTCGAAACGCTTTAATCACGGCTGAGTAAGGAATATCCCGCTGATATTGATCAAATTTGCCGCGAATAAAATAGCCCCGCCGTTGAGTAATGGGTTTATATAATTCCTGTACTAGCGCTGACTTCCCTATACCGGAATATCCAGATACAACCATCATCTCCTTGGGGGAGTTTCGAGTCTGTCGGGGCGGGTTTAGGGAATTTTGTGTCGCCGTTGACGATAACTTTTGTTCAGAACCCGCCCTGATTGAGTCTGGCGTTGGGTCTGCTAATACAGTACGTCCAGAAACCCGAATAAAGGTGTCCAGTAGAATTTGAATTTCCCGTTCTCGACCATACAGCTTTTGGGGAATTTGAAATTGCTCAGAAATATCCTGGCGACCGAGAGGAAAGGGTTCGATTTTTCCCTGGGTTTCTAATTGCATTAAACAAACCGTTAAATCTGATTTTAGTCCCCAGGCACTTTGATAGCGATCTTCGGCATTTTTTGCCAATAATTTCATCACGATATCCGAGAGAATTTGCGGAATCTCTGGATTCATTTGGTGAGGCGGAATCGGTTCTTTTGCCAGATGAGAATGGACTAACTCTAGGGGATCTTCGGTTGCAAAGGGAAGGTGATGGGTTAGCAATTCATAGAACGTAACCCCTAAGGAATAAAAATCAGTACGATAATCCAGCGCCCGATTCATTCTCCCGGTTTGTTCCGGTGACATGTAGGCTAATGTGCCTTCTAAGACTGAGGGATTTTTCAGGGTCGGGTTTTCTCGTGATAAAACGGTGGCAATGCCAAAGTCAATGATTTTCAGTTGTCCCGTTTCAGGATTGAAAACAATATTGGCAGGGTTGATATCTTTGTGAATAATATGGGCAGCATGAATTCTGCCTAAGCTTTCTGTATTGCGAATGGCGATACTCAAGACTTCTTTAAGCGTAAATGCCCGTTCCTGGAGTAAGACTTTTAACGAGGAACCGCCAAAATCTTCAAAAATAATCACCAGGGTGGTTTGATGGGGTTCTAAGCTATAAGCCTGAACCACACCGCCAAAGTTGAAGGAACGGGTGATTTGATATTCTTGTTGATAGCGGTTAATTTCTGCGGGCGTAGGATAATCTTGTTTGAGAACTTTGAGAATCACCGATTGCTGATCTGATTCTCGGATACCACGATAAACTAGAGAGTTACGACTTTCATAGATTTGAGCCAGAATCCGACAGCCAGCAACGGTAACCATAGGGGTAGAGGGAGGAAACACTGAGAGGATTGGTTAAAGTTAAAGTAGGGGCTTGGTTACCAAGTTAAAGTAGGGGCTTGGTTACCAAGCCCCTACTGCAACAGACGAGATCCGGCGGGACATTGAATCTCTGTAGAATCGGCTGAAGGTGGAATTGGCATTGGCGGCGGTGAGGTTGCAGGTTTCTCACTCTGACAAATTCCAGAGACTGTTGTCTCAAACCCATCAACGGTAGTGACAAATACCGCACCAATATAGCTAGGAAGTCCCTCATCTTTGGGATATGCCGTAATCGCGACACTCTCAGCCCGATCGCGGGATGGCATGATTTCATAAGTATATAAGGACGTTTCTAGGTTTGTGGCAATTTCTAGCTGTTCGAGGGTATTGGCAAATTGACGATTTTCTAGATAATACACCTGCTGGGCGCGATTTAAGAGGCTGATGTACTGCATCGGAATCGCTTGGCTGGATCGGTTGGCGCTGGTTTCCAACTCAATCACAGAAATATCTTCGGGTACGGTGGTATCATCCGATGTCTTTGCCAAGAGTAACGCCGTATCACTAAACGCCGTGGGTCGAGGTTGTCCCGGCGTAACATCTTTAAATTCTAAGCGCAGCTTCCCCTCTGGGGTTAACTCAAAAATAGTTAAGGCGATTTCATCCGGAGTGAGTGCCATATCCAGGTGCATCGGTTGAGTCGCCGTCTGAATTTGGTAGTCTACCTGGATTGCCACAGCCGACCCATCTTGAGCGGGTAAGATAAAAAATAATTGGTTATCGGGGGCAAAAATTAACTGGATGGATTCCCCCGATGCTGGATCAGTGGCTTGCCATTCTCCGATTAATTGCTGGGTAACCGCATCCGTTGGCGATCGCATCTCAGATGCTGGGGATGGATTATCCGGTTCAGATTGCGCTTGCGAAGGGACGCCACTACAGACAAGCAGGGCGAAAAGAACGAATATCAAACGCGATCGGCACAACTCAAGCAATAGAGAAACAGGATTCATCATAGCCATCCAACCCAGCTAACTGATTGGATTGTAACAATGACGAATGACGAATGACGAATGACATAAGACGAATGACACTTACGTCGCCACCCATCCCGAAAACACCCAGCCACCATTAGCCAGTCGTATCCAATTCCCCGCCGTCTGATCCGTAGTTGCGATCGCAGCGCCATCGGTTACAGTATCCACAACCCGATAGCCTAAACCGGGACCCGATCGCACATTCAAGGGACTCCCATTCGTCGTCACCACGGCGGTATCCCTTGCTGGAGTTGCACCGCCACCTTCACCCCCAATCCAGCGAGAAGAGACCCAGTTGCCATTTGCCAGTTGAGACCAGCCATCAACCCTACGACCACTGAGGCTAACGGTTCGGTTATCGGCGACCGTACCCACCACACGATACCCCAAACCGGGACCCGATCGCACGTTCAGAGGATTGTTATTGGTGTTGACAACGGCTGTATTCGTCACGGGAGTCTCACCTCCCCCATCCCCATCTTCGCCATATAAGGCAGTTAACGTCGTCAGTCCAGCAATCCCATCCGGTGTCAATCCCTCAGACGCCTGAACCGTTCTCACAGCGGCTTCGGTGAGGCGACCATAATAGCCAGTGACGGGTCCGTTATAAACCCCAACCTCTTGTAATCGATTTTGCAGATTGGTTACGGCTGTCCCCGTACTACCAGGGCGCAAGACAGCGGATGGAACATCACTATCGTCATTCTCAGCTTCACCTTGTACCCAGCGAGAAGCGACCCAGTTGCCATTGCTGAGTTGAGACCAGCCATCGGCATCAAGACCACTGAGATTAATGGTAGTGCCATTAGCGAGAGTGCTAACCACGCCATACCCTAAACCGGGACCCGATCGCACATTTAGGGGACTACCATTCGTATCAACCACAGCCGCCCAAGCGCTACTGGTTACGCTTAATGAAGAAAGTGCGATCGCCAAGGCTAGTCCCTGAATCCAGGCTAAACTCGGTAGTTTCCAGTAAACCTCTGACTTGAAAAAAGACTCATCAGCACTCGGTTGGGAGTGGGGAGTCATGTCATCGGCTTGGGCGGAGAAATGGGTATAGGCTAGGGTTTCCATGAAAATACCTCACTGTTCGTTTATCGCAGTGATGAACCTTTGAGATCGTCATTCGTCATTCGTCCTTCGTCATTCGTCCTTTGTAAGGGTTTGAGGCTTGTTGACAAAATTTAGTAGAGTATCTTTTGTCCGACTACCTACAGAATTAGTTGGGGATAGCAAAACGACGACGGCTGGGTTCATCTAATATAATTTTATAATTTTCTTTTCTAGTAGTATTATTAAGGATAATTAAGTGGACTAACTTCCCTCAAAAGAAAGATTTCAGTAGTTGGACAAAATTGCGGGAATCGTCATTTGTCTTATGTCCTTTGTCATACGTAAAGTCGGGGCGGGTGTAGGGTGCGTTAGCGTTCGCGAAGCGTTCCCGTTCGCGCAGCGTTCCCGAAGGGTAGGGTAGCGTAACGCACCATTT
>CAKZMA010000075.1 GCA_937127375.1 uncultured Coleofasciculus sp.
CTGCTTCCCCTGCTTCCCCTGCTTCCCCTGCTTCCCCTGCTCTCCCGAATTGGCATTGCTCATAAGGAAGAGGGACTAGGATGAGCAACGTAAGTCTGAGTTCCTTTCCATACCTCTTTATATAAAATTTCTAATTGACTAATATTCCCACTGAGGGTATAGCGTTCTAAAACTCTCGCTCTGGCTTTTTGTCCTAAAAGCGTTGTCCATTCCGTATGATCTCGTAACAAGGGCAATAGCGTATTCAATTGAGACGTGACCCGATGGGTATTGAGAATAATCCCCGCGCCCCCTTCTAACACTTCACCATCCGCCCCCGCATCGGTGGCGACACAAGCCAAACCACAAGCCATGGCTTCGAGTAATGATAAGGAGAGTCCTTCTAATAACGACGGCAAAATAAATACATCGGCAGCTTGCAGAATCTCAATCCGCTGCTGTTCATCTGCCACAAATCCTAACCAGAGAATCCCATCGGATCTATCATAAAAAGGTCTTAACGTGGGAACCAGCGATCCATTGCCGACAATCAAAAGCTTGCACCTATCACCCATTTGCGACTGTTTCCACGCCTTGAGTAAAGCCTCTACATTTTTTTCTGTAGCAATGCGACCTTGATAAACAAATAGGCGTTGGGCATCAAATCGGACTTTCAAATTCGATGTGCCAGGAGCATATTTGAGCACATCAACTCCATTGGGAATCACGGCGAGTTTATGACGAGGAACTCCCAAACGCACCAGCAAATCCCGTTGCAGTTGAGAAAAGATAATCACCCGATCATAGTGTGCCAGAAACGGGGCATAGAGTTGATAAGCAACCAGTTGGGTTCCCGATTTTAAATTGCGGCGTTTGCCATCAAAAGGGGGATGAAATGTGGCAACCAGGGGTAAATTCAGGTCTTCACAGATTTCTGGAAGCAGAAAATCTAAGGGAGACAAAGTAAGAGAGGCATGAACTAAATCCGGGCGCAGTTGCTGTAAAGCCTGTTTTAGCACCTTACTCGCTTTGGGTGAGGGAATCGTATAAACTTGGGATTTATACAAACAAGGGAGGGATACCTCCTGACAACCCGAACACAGAGGATCTGCGACGGCTTCGTCGTGGGTAAAATGGAGAAAACTAACTTGGTATCCCCGGTCGAGTAAAGCATTAGTAACTTCTCGACCGTAAGTGACATTGCCACAAAAGGGTGATTTTTTTCCGATCCAGGCGATATGCATTCAAGTTGAATCGTGAGTCTCTATTTGTCAGCGTGGGTTAACCTCGCTGATCCTGTACCGGAAATATACCAGTTTAAGCCCCCTCCCGCGATCGCAATTATGGCTAAACTAAATAAGACTGGAGCTAAACCCAGCCAGGTTTCGGCTAAACCCGCTAAGGCTAAGGGTAGACTCAGGGCAATATTCACACCATTATTTTGCAGTCCAAAGACCTTCCCGCGCATCTCTTCTGGGGTTTCAGCTTGAATCGTGGTTTGCATGGGAATCCCCACCATCGCCCCACACATTCCCAACAGGGCGGTCATTCCTAACGCCATCCAGAGACTATGGGTAAACACCGATAACCCCACTAGCGCCACAGACATCCCCATTGATCCATAGAGACTCAAGCGATTGTGGGTAAAATGCTGACCCCAATGTCCCAGAATCGCCGCACCAGCAGCCATTCCAATTCCGCCCATTGCCAACAAGAAGCCAAATTGGGAGGCTTTCATCCCCGGAAGGGTTTCGGCGAGTCGTACCGCTAACACGGCTAAGGCGGCGAAAATGGAGAATAAAATTACTAATTGAATCATGGCATTGCGGACGCGCCGTTGGCGTTTGAGATAAAGCAGTCCCTCCCAAATATCGGCAAATACGTGAGGGGTTTCACCTTCCGTAGGTTCGGTGTTTTCACCTGTTTTCAGCACTAGTAACACCAATCCCGCGATCGCATATCCCCCACCAACGACGAATTCCTTGCCAAATTGCCAATCAATCCCCAACTGGGCGACTAATTTATCGGTTAAGGCTAATAACGGATCACCCACGGCAAATCCAATAATTAAGGATGCCATCATTGTCGTGGTATAAAGGGAATTCGCCGAGAGCAAATGACGACGCTTGACAATCAACGGAATAACCGCTTGTTCGGCTGGGGCAAAAAACTGGGTTAAGGTGGACACTAAGAATGTGATAATCAACAATCCGTAGAAGCCAACAGGTAACTTATAGATGGGACTCCAATCCTGAGTCAGCCATAACACCGCCGGAACTGACCAAACCAAGACACCTCGCAGCAGATTGGTGGAGACGAGTACCACCTTTTTTGACCAACGATCCACGAACACCCCCGCCAGGGAACCAAACAGAACAGCCGGAATCGTGAAGGCAATCATCAAGGCTGAAACCCAACCACTGATGCTGGTTCCCGCCGCCTGAAAGTGGCTAGCAATCAAGGCAATCATCAACACCAGATAGATTTTATCGGCAAGTTGAGAAAAAACCTGACCACTCCACAAGGTTAAAAAGTTAACATTTTTCAGAACGGGTACAAACCCCTGCTTGCCCGGTTCAGCAGTCGGTTCAGCCATTTTCGCCGGGACGTTCTCCCCTTGACGCGGCGGCTGGTGAGGTTCTCGATGATTGGGCTTAGTCCCAGACGATGACTTTTTTTGGGCAGGATGTTGGTTAACTCGCTTGGATTCAGATTCAGATAATCGCATTCTTTACTCTTCAGTTGGCTGCTGTGGCTGATCAACCCCAATGGGTGACTCGTCCACTCCAGGTATTTTGATCGGTTTTGTATGAAACTACACTTTCTCTATCATCGCATGTGAACTACCCAGCACTAATCTCTAATCAGGTAGAGTTGGCGGGGTTGTAGGGGCGAGTCGCTGCATATCGTAGGCGGTGTGAGAATTAACTGATCTCGACTCGCCCTTGGCTCAAGATGCGCGGGTCAGATAATTCCCTATACGTTGTGGAGGGCGGGCGACCCGAGCAAATTAATGGTTTGGTGGTGTGAATTGTGTGCGGCGGGTCGCCCCTACGGGGTTTATCCGCTAGGCTTCAAATAATGACCTATGATTCGGCAGACATCGCTAAGGCGTCTACTAACGCGGCTGAACGAATGGAACGACCAAAGTGATACTGGGCATAATCCCGTAACATTCGCTCCACTTTTACCCAGAGGGGAGCGATCGCATCTCGTGACATCTGGGATAACTCCGCCGCCGCGAGTTGTTGTACAATTGTCAATTCAACGGCATTCAGTTTACAGGTTAACCGGGGCAAAGGGGATTGAGCCACTCCCTGACTACGGTTAGCAACGGGATGGAATCGGTTCTCAGGTTGAGATGCCTCTACTGCCAAAGTATAGGTTCCACCCGCCTCCACACTAAACCCGACTTGCCAATTCTGATCCGTAAAATCAGGCTGAATCGGGTGCTGAGAAATACAACACTGTTGCACTTGCGGTGCAATCCCAGCTAACGCCAATAGGTGAAAAATCCCCTGGCAAAGGTGTGCCAAAAGGAGGGATGTACCCGAGGGACTGCTGCTTAATGGGGGTAACTGTTCCAATCGCCGCAGATGCTCATTAAACAAAGTGTACAATTCGGCTTGGGGTTGCTCACTTAGAGCATGACACAAGACTAATTCCGCTAGGTACTGACTTGCCGCCAGCTTGCCTAAATCTTTCGCTAATCCCGGATAGGATTCCAAGGTTTCAGCTTGAGTAATTTTATCAAGCGATCGCCCTTTGTAAATCAGTAACTGATTCACCACAAACAAACCCATCCTACCCGCCAATTTCGAGTTCTGTTTGCGGGAACCTGGTGCCACTACCCGAATCAATCCCCACTCTGGCGTTAAAATTGTGACTAGGCGATCGGCTTCACCTAGCGGCATACTTTTTAGATTAATTCCAGTGGCGTTATAGGTTTTTGTCATTTGTCTTATGTCTTATGTCTTATGTCTTATGTCTTATGTCTTATGTC
>CAKZMA010000076.1 GCA_937127375.1 uncultured Coleofasciculus sp.
ATTTTGCCAGAGGACAAGTCTTTCCTTCAAAATAGGTTGAGCTGACATCATAGAGGACTAATGTTCCTTCTACCAGATGGATAGACGCTAAACTGTTTTCTATCTCCTCTTGCCGAGACAATAACCAATCCATGGCTAGATAGAGTTCATCTTCGTCTGTCCCAGACAATCCCAATCGTTCTCCTTTTCCTGGATAGTTTTGTCGCCTCTTTTAATCCTCTCGCTGTGGCTAATTTCGACTTTGGGGCAATAATCCGCGCCGCTATCATCGATAGCACTAATCGTCTGTTACGTGTGTTTTCACTGCTGATAATCGAGTCTAATCCGATTTTTTTTATTGTTCCGAGTACGGCAGCGACGTGACCGTGAGGGCGAGAGCGAACTATGTTAAACGTCTCCTCGATGTCTTCAATCGCTTTGCCACCTTTGAGGAGAATCTTTAAACCGTCTACCGCTTCATCCGGCAATTTTGACAGGTTAGCTAGGGTTCGTTTCCGCACTTTCTTTCCTTCGCGGTAAGATTCGCGAAGTAATACGGCGGGTGGGGAATTTCTATTCGGAACACGTTCGATGTACATGACTACAATTGTCTCACAGATTTTTTCCCAAAAGTATTAAGAAAATCTTAAATATACATGGGTACGAATTGAGAGGAGTAATTGGCTCAAACGCTTACATAGTCGGGGTTTCGACTTCTATCACCAATCGGGATGGGGGTAACTTCAGTTTAAGGCGCGATTAACGACAACGGAATTTCCCTGATCTCAGACGTTCCACCGGAACGTCTCTACTATTTTAGACACGCTCTAACTAATCGGGTTACCGACAATCGGTAGACTCAATCGGAGCAAATGCTAAACCGTAATGTCGGTTACTACAGGGTACAACCTGTACTAATAATCCTGGCGGATTCCAGCGATTACCATTCGGTTCAAACTTAATAGTTCCCGTTGCTCCTTCAGCGCTAAAGTTAGGAGCCATCAATGTTTCTTGCATACCCATGCGTGTAGGTTTATCTTGCATGGCTAAAGCTTGCCTGTGGACACGAGCCACATCATAGGCGAGAGCTGTTCTCGCACTAACCTCTCCTCCCCACAAGTCACGAGCGTCTTGAACAAATTCTTGATTGGGGCTACTCAAACCCAGCCAAGGCGAAAATAAAACGAACTTGTCAAAGGGTTTTGAATCGGCAATGGCGAGAATCTTTGGGCCGTAGAGAGACCAGCTTCCTACTATCCAATTATCACTATTATTAACCTTGACCAAATCAATGGCATGGAAAAGAGAATCCGTCACTTGACCATCTGGAAGTAAAACCAGCGCTGTTTCCCCAGCTTGTTGGTTGACTTCAGTAATAGCTTTTTCGACATTGAAATTCTTCTTCGACAAATTAAACTCTTTTACGTTGACAACCTTTCCGCCCTTTTCTTTGAATCTAGTTTCAAACTCCTGTCGAAGCGAGCTGGTGAAGGGGCTATTGGGATTGTAAAAGACAACCGCTTGTTTTTGACCCGCTTCGTTACGTAGGTAATCGGCTAAATACTTAGCTTCCACTCGATTACTATGAACAGTCCGAAAAAAAACATCTTTCGGCTCTTCTGTAAGTTCTTCAGTAGTCGTACCCGGAGATATTACGACCAATTTGTTTTCTTGGTAAACATCAATAGCGGCTACCGTTGCCTCGCTAGTGTAGTGTCCGACAACACCCAGAATTTCTTGCTGTTTCAGCAGTGCCTCTGCCCTTTGCTTGGCGGCTTCTGTATCATTACTATCATCAGTTATGACAACCCTCAGACCCATCTTATTCTTAATCGCTTGCTTGGGTAGGAACCCATTGCCCGGAAAGTTATCCATGAGTTTTTCATTACCCTCAAAGAGTCCCAAATTGACTTCTGTTTGTAATTGGGCAACGCCCCTCAAAATTTCTTGAGCTAATTCTGAATCGGTTACGGATGTAGATTCATTTTGCCTTTGAATGACGGGAATTGCAACAGCAATGGTGTAGAATTTTGTGCCGTTGGCTTGCAGCAGCGCATTGTTTAAGTAAATTAATGTTTCCGGGTCTCTGTTTTCTTTCTGCCAGGATTTTTTAAGTAACTCAATTGCTTCTGTATACTGTGATTCCGCTAATAATTTGACACCCCTTTCCTTTAAGCGTGGGGGTAAACGTTGCAGCAAAATTTCTTCTCCACAACTGATAAAGTCTCCCGGATTAAGAGGACAAGTTTTTCCCGGTTCTCTGACCAGTTTATCAAAGCTAATCAGTGTAGATAAAACCACAGCTAATCCCAAGCCAAATCTTAAACCAAGCCTTTGCCACGTCTTCCTTGGTGGTGGTGATGACGATGGGGTCCAGGTAAAAGAAGCGGCAGTTGGATGTTGATACATCACAGGTAACCATGTCGCGTAAGGAAGTCGATCCTCTATTGATTCTAGTCTTTTTCTGGCGATACTAACTGCATTCTGAAGAGAGACACCCTGGGAAAATTTCTCGATAAAAAAGGTCAGAAATTTCTGGGCAACTTCATCAGGTACAGGTTCTCTCATCACAATGACTTGGGGAATCTTTAAGTCAGTTAACACCTTAGCTAACCCCAATCCGTCACAGCTATTAAAAATAGCTAAACTCAAACGTTTTTTTATAGCAGTTGAGAGGGCATTTTGCAACTCATCAACGGTCAGACTTTCCGTTTCATTCAGATAAAGTCTACCTGTGCTACCATCTCCTTCGGTATAACTATGACCTGCAAAGAAGAAGATATCCCACCCTTGTTCATCGTGAAGCCTATTTTCTAACTGTTCCCGTGTCGGTTCCCGGAGCAAGCAGGACTCTATTCCCGGTATTTTCTGTAAAATTTGTTGGTCAAAGGTGATATTAATTCCATCATTTTTGCCAAAAATTGCTAAGAGTCTGATTTGGCTTTTTAGTTGTTTGTGTCGAATTGCCTGATACTCAAACGTACTTAAGATAATTTCCACAGAACCTTGACGTTCCCAAAAATCCCAGAGATGCCAAGGTAACTGCTGAAGCTGAGGGTTGTCAGTCTGAATCAAGACTCGAATGTCATTGTCTTTATAGTTATTTAACTGAACGGCTAAATTCTCCCGGATGCGATGAAATTCATTGGATGTAGCGTTGAGCCATTGGTTGATCTTCTCTTTCAACTGATCCGCGAATTGTTGACAGTCCTCTCTAGAGGTATTGTAATCAGGGAGTTCTTCTAAGCGGGGTCTGCGGTAAATTTCCTCAAGTTGGCGATAATTAGTCTGCCAATATTGATAGAGTTGGGTAATCTCAGGATTAGCAGGTAAACGTCCGCTAATTCTCCCTTCGTAAGAGTAACCTTCTTCCCCCCATTCCAGGATGACTCGAATTTCCCTGTCAACATCACCATCAAGGGTTAAACATACCACTCGACTCATTACCGACTCCTTTCACTCTCAACGCCGTTAGACCGCAAAGTTTTCGGTGAAGCTGGCTTCTGCCAGAGATAATTTTAGCGTAAACTGTTCTTTGAGTTTACCGCGAAATCGTTTAGTGAGTATAGTCGAATTGATTCCGGCTGAACGTTCGGAAAACACTTGTCCGGCTTCATCAATTATGCTCAAGGTTAGACCCAGGGGTAGTGTTTCGCGATCGCGGGGATGAATTTGCACTTCGATATCCATTTTTTCTGCCACCTCTTCGGTTAAATTGACAACTAAGTCTAGGGCGTAATCCGTCTGGTTTGTGCCTAAGTTTATGGGTTTAATTCCTGTTACTCTAGGCTTTCTCATTCCCGATTGACTTGGAAAACTCTCTGAGTCCTTTCCTTGCCTATTGTTGTGAGAAACAGGAGTGACTTGACGTGGCTTTGGCATAAAACGCCATGCGGGTTGCGGTGCTGAAGGTTTAAACGCTTCGGTAAAATTTTGCCAACCTTTTTCAAAGATATTCTCAAACCACTGACTCAAGTTGATTAGTGTCGTCAGGGTTTCTATCTCCTCCAGAAAGTCTTCCAGGGAACCTAACTGAATCAACGGTAACTCTGATGTTTTCACTGTTTTGACAAATCCCAGTAGTGTTCCTTCGGTGAGAGATTCGTTGAACTGCACAACTAAATAGCCAATCTGGTTTCCCTTAAGTTCAGCAGGAATCTTAACCACCTGCGACTCTGAGCAGACTGGAAGGCACTTGAGCATCCCTATATTTTTGAGATATAAATTAGCAAACTCTGTAGGAATTGATGTTACTAAATTTTGGCTAAATATTCCTGATAAATATGTCTCAATTCCCATACACTGACAGTAAAAAATAACAGCATTTATGGCGAGAATATTAAGGTAAATTTGTTGCGCTATTTTAGGATTAGACTGCTGTTTTGCCAACTGGCTTGCCTGATAATGTACGGACTTGGTTAACGCTACACTGAATATTGGTTTGGGCAAGATGTCATTCATGATTACCGTCTTGAATTAATGACTAAAATAACTAATACAAATATTCTCGCAAATGGGAAGAAAACCGAGTCAAGCAACGGTCGTAGAATCGACTGAGGGTTGACAGTGGTATTTTTAAATGCTCGGATAATTCTCGCCACGAATATCCTTCAATTCTCTTGATCACTAAATATTGAAAATTGACCTCTGTATGATTCGAGATGTGTGTGGCTTGAAAAAGCCCTTCAGGATCTTCTTTGATCCAGAAGATGATTTCCGAAGATAAAAGAGGATTTAAGTCTGATGTTAAAAGTTGTTCTAGATTTTCAGTGCCCAGTCTTTTATTGCAACAATTGCTTGGCTTGACAAATGAGCTGAATGTCTCATTTATAGAATCAATAAATCGTCTTTTCATAATAAAATTAACCCATGCTATTACTTCTCCTCTATCCTGATTATAACTATCAATATTTTGACAGATATAAAGAAACGTGCGATTGCAGGCGGAACTATAAATATCCTCATACAACCCAGGAAACTGACCCGAATAGGGACGACAAAGCTTACCGGAACGCTGAATAGCATTGACTAACCGGGTTAACGCTATTTGCCGCATTTTCGTATTAGCAGGATGCTGTTGAGCTTTGATGGCTAGCTGCCTGAGTTCTTTATTGAGTTGCTGATTACCCACCATAATATCAAGACACTCGAATCCCTTTAACTCGGGTTGATCAAATCATCTGCTTTGATCTAGTAGTCGGGTCAATGGTGAGACGATTATGCCAAACTCCAGTTTTTGTTACAAAGCTTAACACTATTCCCGATTTACTCCCCATTGTCTCACCCTTGTGCAGAAAAAAGCGGCTTCTGGGACGAATAGAAAAATACAAGCGCGAAATTCAATCTTGACTATGAAAGCGAATTATCAGAGGTTGGCGTTAATTGGTGGTCCAGTTCTAGCAACGATTGTGTTTGTCTGGCTGCGGCTGGTGAATCAATCCCTGGATGAGTGCTGGACTGCAGCCGTAACCGTACTCTGTGCCGTCTGGTGGTGCTTCGAGCCAATCCCGATTCCGGCTACGTCGCTAATCCCGTTTGCGGTGTTTCCCGGCGCTGGTGTGCTGAGCGACAAACAGGTAGCCACTGCCTATGGTCATCACCTGATCATGTTACTACTCGGCGGATTTATGCTTTCGACGGCGATTGAGAAAAGCGGAGTCCATCGTCGTCTAGCTATTGGGATGGTGCGTCTAGTGGGCAGGGATGGGGGCAAAACTCTCGTGCTAGGATTCATGCTGGCTTCAGCCCTACTGAGTATGTGGGTATCGAACACCGCCACAACACTGATGCTGCTACCAATAGCCGTAGCGGTACTAGAGCAGTGTGCCAATCGACGGCTGGAAGTGCCGTTACTCCTGGGAATCGCCTATGGAGCAAGTGTTGGCGGGATTGGTACTCCTATCGGTACGCCGCCTAATGTCATTTTTCTTGCCCAGTACGAAGAAATTACCGGCAAGGTTTTCAGTTTTCTAGACTGGATGAAATTGGGTGTACCTGTCGTCGTGTTAATGGTGCCTTTAACTTGGCTGTGGCTGACGCGGCATTTGCGGGGTAAATCAACGCTGGAACTCCCCACACTCAATCCTTGGAGCGCTGCCGAAAAACGGGTACTGATTATCTTTGTGATCACGGCTCTAGCCTGGAGTACGCGCATTGAACCCTTTGGTGGCTGGAGTCGGCTGTTGGGTACGCCAGAAGTGGGGGACAGTACGGTGGCACTGTTCATGGTTGTGGTGATGTTCATCCTACCTGATGGTCAAGGGGGTAAACTACTCGACTGGGAAACAGCGGAGCGCATACCCTGGGGTTTACTCATTCTCTTTAGCGGCGGGATTGCCATTGCCAATGCCTTCTCGGCTTCAGGTTTAAGCGAGTCTTTGGGACAATTGCTATCGAATCTGTCAGTTTTGCCGATGCTGTTAACACTGGCACTGATTTGCCTGGTTGTCACCTTTCTGACTGAAGTCACTAGCAATACAGCAACAACTACCCTGCTGATGCCAATTTTGGGTGCAGCGGCATTGGCTGCCAAATTAGAGCCAACCCTGCTGATGATTCCTGCCACGATTAGTGCTAGTTGTGCTTTTATGCTGCCAGTCGCTACAGCTCCCAATGCGATTGTCTACAGTACAGGAAAGTTCCCTATCAGTCGCATGGTACGTGAGGGTTTGGTGTTGAATTTTTTCGGCACATTGGTGATTACTCTGCTCTGTTATTCCCTGCTTGAGATCAATTAATCAGTTACAAGGAAATGTAGCGTATCAGTGACTCAGAATAACTTGAAAGACAAGATTTTAAGCAGGTCAAATCGGATTATGTTTAATTCTCGACAACTTCACCGAATCGCCATTGTAATCATGGCAGTTTTCGTGACGATTCTAATTCCAATCACCCATTCAACTGCATCAGACATTCCCTTCTACTGGGATTCCATCAATGTAGAAATGGATGTTCAACCCAATGGTGATATGTGGGTAACAGAAACACAGCATTATGTTTTTACCGATGATTACACCAACGAACGATATCGCTACATTCCTCTGAACAAGGTGGATGAAATTACCGATGTTACGGTTACCGAGAACGGGCAACCTTTAGCAACGACGACAGGAATTGAAAACAATCAACTTTGGATTCGCTGGCAACATTCTCTGAATCCACCTGAATCTCATGTTTTTGTACTCAAGTATCGCGTCATCGGCGGGATACAAGTCAATGGTGACAAAACCCAGGTTTACTGGAAAGCCATTTTTGCGGAGCGCCAAGTACCTGTTCTATCAGGTACAGTTAGCGTTCACTTACCCGAAGTCCTCTCAGGTAAAGTCCTCAGTTATACAGCCTATGGAATTCCCGCTACTCGTCGAAGTCTTAATGGTAAAACCTTTGAATTTGTTGCCAGTCAATTATTACTACCTGGACATGAACTCGAAGTGCAAATTATCTTTCCCTCATCGGTTTTGAATCTTCCTCAACCTCAATGGCAGCAATTTAGGTTTGATATTCAACAATTTTTTGTCTATATGCTTTGGAGTTTGCCAGTCATTGGTATAGCTATCAGAAAAGTTTTTGCCCGCCTATGTCCGCGTTGTAGAAAGCTGACGATGATCAAAACTCGGTCAACGTCCTATTTGTCCTATTTGTCCTATTTCAAGGGTAGAGGGCGAGTGACTTACTATTACTATTGTCCAAACTGTTTTTATCATCGCACATCTAAAAAGGCTATCTCTTGGGGTGGTGGGGATGGCGGTGATGGTGGCGGTGGCGGCGGAGGTGGCGGTGGTGGCGGCGGTGGCGGTGGTGGCGGCGGTGGCGGTGGCGGCGGAGGTGGCGGTGGCGGTGGTGGTTAAACTAAAGTGCCACGCCAAGTTAACGCTTGTTCGCTTCAATATGAGTACATCATACCAGCCGATAAACCAGCACCCACCTATGCTAGCCAGTGCAAAAACCTGACTCAAGCCAAAAAAGACATCCCTGAACTCAAGCAAGTATATTCGCAGGTGTTGCAACAAACCCTCAAGCGGTTACAGTTAGCGTTTAAAGGAATGTGGGGTATAAGACATGATTAATCAACTCTTGAATGATCGCTACCGTATTCAATCCATGCTCGGTCGCCAAAGAGGGCGGAGGACGTTTTTGGCGAGTGATTTACAAACCCATTCGCCCGTTGTGATCAAATTACTTTTGCTTGATCCGGATTTTACTTGGGAGGATCTGAAACTGTTTGAACGAGAGGCAAAAACTCTCAAGGCTCTTGATCATCCATTAATTCCTCAGTATCTTGACTCCTTTGAGGTTGATACCCAGTTAGGCAAAGGGTTCGCCCTAGTGCAGAGTTACATTGAGGCGCGATCGCTCCAGGACTGGATGCAAGTTGGGCGTCATTTCAGTGAAGCAGATCTCAGGGCAATTGCCCAGGAATTATTAGAAATTTTGGATTACCTCCACACCCACCAACCACCTGTCATTCATCGGGATATTAAGCTTAAGTTCCCCTTTGACAAATCGCTACACTGTATGCCTATCTTGGCTTAGGGCGATTTGGCTTTGGGCTTCAATGGGTACATATCAGGCTTACGCCCAGCAAATCTAAAGCCTTTCTTTGTACCGGAGTCGGTTCGGTTACCTTGTCAAAGTCGAAATTGACACCTGGAATATTAGACTGAATTCGATTGTTAACATTTAGGGGACATCTTTTCCGTGATGTGGCGCTGACTATTTTATCTAATTTCCGTTCTGTGGCTTGTAATAACTCTTCGCGATTTCTCTTTCTTTCTTCGGCTAAGAAGGGATTCCGACAGGCGACTAATCTCTCTCCCGGATAGTCTTCACAAGTTATTTCGGCTAGGTCTTTTTCGTCAAATAGAGATAGCTGAATGTACGACTGGTTCACCAGTT
>CAKZMA010000077.1 GCA_937127375.1 uncultured Coleofasciculus sp.
CCTGGTTTTAATGTAGAAATAGCCATAGAAATAAGTGTGGCTAGTTGTTCAAAATTACCCATCTTAAAAAAATAAGAATTAACAGGGTTCTGCTCTAAATGAACTGGGAAATTTGAGAGTAACATTGGTTTACCAAGTGTACGCGCATCTTCTACCACCGTACTCCAGCCTTCAAACAAGGAAGGTTGAATTACTGCTAAACATCTCCTCATTAGCTGAATCTGGTCAATGCGAGGGATCAATCCCAGGATTTTAATTTGATCATTGAGTGCCAACTCATTGATTCTGGTAACAAGTTTATTGTAATAATCAGGGTTGCGAGAATCGGTCGTATTTCCTGTGCAAACCACTGTTGGTTTAATGCCTTTCTGTTTTAAGACTCCCATTGCTTCAATCACTACCCCATGATCTTTATGTTGCCAAAATTGATTGCTAACTAAGAAGAAAAAATCGGGCAGTCCATATTTCTGTTGAGTTATTTTTGGATCTAGTTGAAACCATTCCGGTTCGGGACTGCTGGCAAAGTTCATAACTCGACTTCGGGATGCAGCTTGAGGATAGAGATTGTTAAAATCTTGCTGTGCCATCTGACTACTCAGAATAACCACAGGCGCTGCATTAGCAATTTTTTGATGCTGTTTGTTACGGTGGTCTATTTCTTCTTGGGAAAAGAGGTGCGGTAAGTGATAATGCTGAAAATCAGGTATCCATCCTCCCCAAAGATAAGGGGCTCGTGCGCCAGCTATATCTGGGTAGACAAAATCGAACTTTTCAGGATTGAGAGCATAGAGAGGAATAAATTTAACTTTATCAGCTAAGAATTTACAGGATTTGAGATGACCACGCTTCCACAAATTCCTGACATAAACTTGATCAACAGAATCATACACCACGGATTCAACAAATTTAGAGTTACGGACAGCTAGGCTCAAATCAATATTAGCTCGTTCTCTAGCCGGTAGACGAGCAAGAGCGAGAGCTAAGTTTTGAATATAAATAGCTCCTCCAATCCAACTGGAGCTAGCGGAAGTCATGTTTAAACAAATCCGTAATTTTTTCACCATCCTATGATTTCTGCGCGACACCAGTTAACATAGACGTTTACACCCCTTTCTAGGCTAACCTCGGGAAGTGTTATCCCGAATTGAGCAAGGCGACTGATATCAGCTCGCCAGTTACTGGGATTTCCTACAGGAAGCCTACCGTCAAATTCAAGCGTGATCTGATGACCCAATTGGGTTAGGATCAAATCGGCTAACTCTCGGATTGTTGTTTCAACGCCACTAGCAAGATTATACACCTCGGCTTGACAAGGAGCTTTTTCAGCCAATACATAGATTACCTTCGCTACATCTCGAACGTGAATAAAATCACGGCTCTCATCGCCTGTCCCCTGTAACCTCAACCTAGTTTGAGTTAAAGCTTTCTGACAAATATCCCAAAGAACCTGCCGTCTCAACCCAGGTCCATAGGCAGAAAAAATTCGGACTACAGCCGTTGGTAAACCATAGACTTTAAAGAATTCAGTGCAAAGCTGTTCACACATTCGCTTGTGAAAGCCGTAAGGGGAAATTGGATTTAGATGGTGGGTTTCACGAATTGGTAAAGTCTCTGGATTTCCGTAAACTGCTGCACTAGAAAGATAAATCAAGCGACATTGGGGTGCATGCAAACGCAGGGTGTTCAATAGATTAAATGTGACTGTAACACTGGTATGAAAGTCCTCCTCTGGTTCAGTTACAGAAAGACCCACAGAGGCTCGTCCTACACAGTGAATACAGACTTGAGGTTGGATTTCTTTAATGAGTTCAGCTAGTTCAGTAGCCGGTAAAACCATCTGCTGGTAGCTGTACAAGTATTGTCTAGGCGCATTTTCAGGCGAACGAGTTCCTACTCCAATAACATTCCAGCCATGTTCTGAAAATTGGCGGGCAATGTACCGCCCGATAAATCCTGTTACACCTGCAACTAGAACTGATTTCAAAACGACCCCCTAATCTTGACGACAGTATAATAATATCAAAGCTATTATCTGCGAAAGGCAAGTTTTCACCACAACCCACTACTAATGTGAAGTTATTTTGCCTTGTGATAACATCAAGCGAAGTTTTCTTAAGTTGCTACGAATGGCAAGTTTAGAACGTACTGCTCCAATGTAAACCTTAGCTATAGCTAACCAGAAACTTTGCCCACCAATATAGGCTGTCAGTAATTTACGATTTGACATTAATACTTTATGTTTGGCTTGAAGATGTATTCGCGATGAATTTGTTTTTGATAGACCGCAATCTGTTAAACGGTAACTGATCCCGACAATACCCGAGTGAATCCATTGAGTAGAATAAGCGGCTAAGCGAATTTGCAAGTCCCAATCTTCGTATAAATTATCACCATGCCTTATACCTCCTGCTTCTAGATATAGTTTTTTAGGAACCAACATATCTCGTGGAGTTGGATGATGGATATGTGCGATCCATTGCAATCTTTGTTTTTTACTAAGATTAGATAACTCTGATGTATGCAAATATATAATCGGTTCATCTTTCTGGTTAACTACTTGAATATCTGAATAAGCTATAGCGTTAGAGTAGCCTTGTAATGCTAAAAATTCTTTCTCTATTTTTTGAGGATAGTACCAGTCATCACCATCAAGTGGTGTAATCAAATCCCCCTCAGCAGCACGAATAGCCAAATCTCTATTAGTACCTACTCCCAGATTCTTTTCTCTAAACACTGGCTTAATCTGGCAGTATTCATTAGCTAGGGAAGAAATTATCTCTCTTGAGCCATCAATCGAGCCATCATCTGCAACAATAATTTCTGCAACTGGCACCGTCTGATTGACTACGCTCATTATGGCTTGCTTCAAAAATTTTGCTTTATTATAGCTTACAATAATACAACTAATGCTGTGCATAATTACAATTGTTTATTATTTTTTTGTTGACTTTGCGAATAATCAAGATAAATACAGTGGCACAGGCTTGTTTAAAAAGTTTAGCCCATCGACTAAGAGATTATTAATTGAGTTCAAGACTACCCCCTAAACTTGTGTCTGTAAGATATAAGGTAAAAACATTTTCCCCATTTATTATTCTTTTTTTTGGGGTCAGTTTGATTTTGTGGCAACAAAATAATAGAGACGACATGGTGTGCGATCTCGCCAAGAAAGATAACGAATAACTAAAGAGAGAATAGGCTGGCGATTTATTAACCAATTAGCCGCATCTTTTCCGATCAACCGCTTTTGCTGATCAGGCTGTGATTTTAACCACGGAACGGCTTCTTCCCAAGTTAAAGTTCTATTTTTCATTTTTAGGATTTCCTCAAAAGTACTACTTGCTGTTAATACTTTATTAAACCAAAAATATTCTACATATAAATATAGTAAATGTCAATTATATTTTGTAGATTCTAATTAGTTATCTACAGGATTTAAAAACCATCTTGCAACATCCGATAATACTTTTCAGCAATTACAGGTAGCGCATAAGTAGGATTCTACATAAGCACGCAATCTTCTCCCTAGTTAACGTCGCTCCAACTCAGAATCTATCAACTGAGTAATCGCTTCACGTCATTCTATAATATTACGTAGTCCAATCAACATTAACTACCAATAATTATTCTTTATTGTACAATTTTTCTAACTCGTGAAATAGCAGCATATAAGTTTAGAGAACGGATCATTAAAGTACCAATGAATCTAATTTCTTTAATTAAAAAATTTATCAAAATTATTACGATCAAGTAAGTAATGATTGTAGCTATTGTGGCTCCCATAGCTCCATAATTTGGTATCAGTATATAGTTTAGAATCAAATTAATTATCGCACCTG
>CAKZMA010000078.1 GCA_937127375.1 uncultured Coleofasciculus sp.
CGTCTTTTTGGTATTTCTGGATAAACTCTTCGGCGCTGGAGAAGGCGACTTGGTTGATATATTTTTTGATCTCCTCAACCGTCATGCCAATCCCATTATCGGAGACGGAGAGGGTTTGATTATTTTTATCCAGAGAAATTGTAATTTCTGGTTCCCCCACATCCCCATCCACTTCCCCGGAGTAGGAGACCATTTTCAGCTTCTGGATAGCGTCTACGGCGTTGGAGACGAGTTCCCGCAAGAAGATTTCGTGATCTGTGTAGAGAGACTTCTTGATAATCGGAAAGATATTCTCGGTATGGATTGTGATTTGTCCCTGTTCGAGTACAGTCATAGGTGCTACGTAGTATAGGTTTCCACTCTCAAGATGATTGTGAGCGATCGCGCCTTAATTTAAGGATAGGATTGCCCACCGCTAGAATTCGGATCTCCCTACTTGGGGGGTGAGGGGGTGATACGGATATAGGGAGATTGGCTCTCATCCTTGTAGTGCGAGCCAGCAAGCTCGCTAACCATTCCAATTTAAATTCATGACAGCTTATTAGACTGCAACTTGATATCTCCCCCTCTCCCCTCCCGATTCTCTGATGTCTGTTGCCTTCCTGGCAAATGTTATAACCGTACTGAACCTAGACGCCAACCTGGGTTTGTGACCCAAAATAATCGTTTATTGCCAATAGAGACTCAATGACTGAACCATTCAAGGATAGAGTATATAACCAATTACTCGCCTTTGCCCAATATAGTTACGATTTACCGAAAATTATTGAGTTTATTGATCGCTATTCCTCTCAGGAGAAAAAATCCTGCAAAATTTTAGATGTGGGCTGTGGCTATGGCAAGAAACTCCAACCCCTACAAGAGGCGGGCTATGATGTGTTAGGAGTGGATGTCAATCCCCAACTAATTGCGGCGAATCGGGCAAAAGGGTTGAACTGTCTCACCGTTGAGGAATTTGAGGGATATGGCGAGCAATTTGACCTGCTGCTGATGTCTCATATTATCGAACATTTTCCCCCAGGAGAGTTAAAAGAGTTTATGGACTCCTACCTGGAACGCTTAAAAATGGGTGGATACCTGATTATTGCCACTCCCTTACTCAGCGATTTGTTTTATGAAGACTTTGACCATATCAAACCCTACTATCCCCAGGGTATCCTCATGGTATTTGGCGATCGCTATGATGATCAAGTGCAATATACCTCCCACCATAAATTGCGCTTACAAGATCTATGGATACGCCGCCGCCCCTATATTCCCCAGTTTCATAAGGGGCGGTATATGAGTCGAGGCACCGGGCAAAATAAAGTGTTTCTGGTTTGGGTTGTGGCTCTAATTCTTCTCTATCGTCTCTCCTTTCGCTTCATCGGTCAAACCGATGGTTGGGTGGGGGTGTTTCAAAAAGTTAAACCCATCCATAAATAAAATAGGATCAGGCGATCATGCTGTTTAATTCCTATAGTTTCATCTTCGCCTTTTTGCCGATTACGCTGGTTCTCTTCTTTGGATTGGCGAAATTGCGCCTACTCCGATTGGCAACCGTCTGGTTAGCGATCGCGTCTTTCGGGTTCTATGCCTATTGGAATAGTGCCTATCTCCCCCTGTTACTCATTTCCATTGTCGGCAATTATGGGATTGGTCGCCAGATCGAACGGGCGAAACCCAAAACGCCAGCGGCTAAGGGCTTACTCTGTCTCGGTATTGCCTTGAACTTATGCCTTCTCGCCTACTACAAATATGCCAGCTTTTTCGTCAGTTCCCTCAACAGCATCCTGGCAACCGAGTTCACGCTGCCTAACATCATTTTACCCCTCGCCATCTCCTTTTACAGCTTCACCCAAATTGCCTATATCGTTGACGCCTATCGGGGGGAAACTCTAGCCTACCGATACAATTTTCTCACCTACAGTCTATTTATCTCCTTCTTTCCCCAACTCATCGCCGGTCCAATTTTACGCTATGATGAACTCCTGCCGCAATTGCGTCGATTACGCCATTTTCTCTGGAATCCCAAAAACCTGGCGTTAGGCTTAACCCTATTTATCCTCGGCTTATTCAAGAAAGTCGCGATCGCGGATAATCTTTCCCCTTGGGTGAGTCCGATTTTTACCCATGCTGACTCGGTGACGTTTCTAGAAGCCTGGGTGGGGGCGTTAAGTTATACCTTTCAACTCTATTTTGATTTTTCTGGCTATTCCGATATGGCAATTGGTTTAGGCTGGATGTTCAATATCCACCTACCAGTTAACTTTAACTCTCCCTACAAAGCAACGTCTATCACCGACTTCTGGCGACGTTGGCATATTACCCTATCTAACTTTCTGCGCGACTATCTTTATATCCCCCTAGGTGGAAACCGTAAGGGACGCCTGCGCCAATCGATTAATTTATTAATTACCATGTTACTAGGGGGATTGTGGCATGGGGCGGGATGGACGTTTGTGATTTGGGGTGGACTTCACGGACTCTTTCTAACTATAAACCGTCTCTGGCAACAGCTTCAGATTTCTCTGCCCAAACTCCTAGGATGGCTAATCACCTTTGGGGCGGTTGTCGCCAGTTGGGTATTGTTTCGCGCCCCAACGTTCAGGGAAGGATTAGCCATTTTACAGACGATGGTGGGGATTAAATCCATGGTTTTACCCACCGCCTATCAACCGATTTTGGGCTGGTTAACCCCACTAGGGGTAGAGTTTAAAGGCTGGCTAGAGTTCCCCTATCTTCCCCCCCTAGGAGGGCAAAAAAGTCTTCTCGTCTTAGCCTTTTTACTCCTTGTCGTCACCCAATGTCCCAACACCCAACAACTTATACAACAGTTTAAACCTACCTGGTGGGTGGCGGCAATTGTCACCAGTCTGGCTGTTTTCTGTTTACTGTCTCTCAACCAGGTGAGTGAGTTTCTCTACTTCCAATTTTAATTCCGCCCAACTATGAAACGTTACTCTCGATATCTGGGATGGCTGCTGACATTTTTCTTATGCCAATTTCTAGGAGTAGTTCTATTTAATGTAATGATTGATCCCTATGGCGCGATCGCGACGCCAACAATGGCTGGGTTCAACCAATCTAAACCCGAACAACGAAACCATACAAGGCTATTTAAAGCTATTGCCATAACCCGCCAGAAACCGACGATTATTTTATTAGGTTCCTCTCGCACGGAAGTGGGGTTAAATCCCAATCATGTCAACATTCCCACGCCCTCCTCGACGTATAACTTAGGCATTTCCGGCGCGAATATGTATGAGGTGTTCCGCTATTTTCAACACGCCCTGAAAAATCAACCGGATTTAACCCATGTGATCCTGGGGATTGACTTTTTCATGTTTAATCACCAGCGGGAAAATCAAATTGATTTTGATGATATTCGTCTAGAAAAACAGCACATTACCCTTCCCGACATCCTGGATGTAACCTTCTCTCTAGACGCCTTGAGTACAAGTTACACTACTCTGTTAGCCAATCGCCCCGACTCTAGTGCTACTCCCTATTACACCAATGGGATGCGGAATCCTGATTTCTTTATTCAGCATAATTTACCTGAACAATCGATTGTTAAAGGATTTAAATTTAGTCTCAGCCAATATTTACATGACCCAACTCTTTATCAAGATTATACCTTATCTGACCAACAATTAAACTACCTCAAACAACTGATTCATCTGTGTGAGGAGAACCAGATTAAGATTCACCTATTCATCTCCCCCTCCCACGCCACTCAATGGGAAGCCATTCACAAAGCTGGACTTTGGGCTGTCTTTGAAGAGTGGAAACGAGAGGTTGTTCAAATTACGCCCGTTTGGGATTTCTCCGGTTACAACAGTATTACCACAGAACCCATTAGTGAAACAATGAAAAATTATTTTGACAACTCCCATTACCGTCAAAACGTGGGAGATTTAGTTCTCAACCAACTGCTTCACCATCACTCAGACAGTATCCCCCAGGATTTTGGCGTTCTGATTACGCCAGAAACCCTTGAATCCCATCTGCAAACCATCCGATTCAACCGAGAAAGCTGGGTCAAAACCAATTCTCCCGGTTGGCAATTGTTGCAAACTCTCAATCAGAAATTATGAAAGATGATATGTCCGTTCCCACCGACGCTGAAATTGGTTAATTTCCGCTTCAGTGTAAAAGTGAGACATCCAGGAATTTCGGTAAATTTTGTCTAAATACTCCTTGGAGAACCTGACCAAACGTTGAAACTCTTTGTAGGCTTGATAGTAATCTTTTTTTTGCGATATATTTTCATCCTCAATTTTAATTTGTTCTAATGTAAAAAAATCACACAAGCTGTTCTCTAAACATTGATTAAAGCTCTCGAATTTTAAGAGCAGTAATTCTATGTTACTCTCAGGATAGTTGACAATGACATAACCTTTATCTTTAGGAAATTCAACTGCCATAATGTCAATTCCTAAGACCGATTTAAGTTCCCGATTAAACCATCGTCCGGCATAATCTACCCCCCAAGACCCCTGATTTTTCCAAAACGCTTCAATGACATCTTCTAACCCCAATTGACCCGAAGCAAATCGTTGAGCAAAGTTTGGAAAATATTGCTCAATATTTTGAAAAAAGTCTGATATATTCCGTTGTAATGGATCTCTGACAATGCTGATGATCTTTAATTTACGATTCAGGACTTGGTCAAGATGATCGCTCATATACTTACTGATGAGGAAATCTTGATCAACAACCGGACGATTGATGTAAGGCTGATAAAGTTTGATGGTTCGCCATTTTTTTTGAATGACGTCACGATTTAAGGTATGAATTTGGTGAACAGGTTGCTTAATCTTTGCTGATTTTAATGATTTAAAAATTGATGAAGAAGCCACCTTACCCATTTGGTAAACCAATATAATTTCTGGACTGAGCAGCTCTTTTTTGAGTTGGCAATGCAACGAGTGCATACAGGTAATATTCTTTAAATAGTAATAAATTGGCTGAGTTATACTCGTTCTTTTAACCAGCGATGCTAAATGAGAAGCAGACGACTTTTGGAGAACTAGCATACAAATCATACACCCTATAGTCTATGATGGAGTCTAGCACAAGAGGGACAATGCCGCTAGCGAGTGGTAACCTTATTTAATGTATGCTCCCTTAACGACTCTCCTGAAGTCCAACCCTTTAGGCTTCATGCTTCATCGTGGTGCTTAGGGCGCAGGAAAGGAAAAATTACCAGACTCAAACCGAGAAAAGCGAGAGTAGAAGGTTCAGGAATACTCAACCATTCGTCCGCGAAGCGATCGCCTAACGCCATTAACCCGGAGGAGTCGAAGTGAATATTGTCGGGATGCTGGGAAAGATCAATTGTCTCTACCGCAAAGGTTCCCGGAACCTGCTGATCAACACGAGACTGGGCTTGTCGAATGGTATCGCCGTATCTAAAAATACCAAACGGTGTCTCTTGAGTCCCGGTGAGAAAGACCTTACCATAAACAAAGGGTAAATTCGGTTCCTGCAAATCCTGGCGCACCTGGGTGATAAAATTAGTCAAATTCTGCTCATACTGATTTGCCATCGCCAGATTGTAAGCATCGGATTCTCCCTGCATCCAGAAAAATCCAGCAATATCAACATTTACCGAAGCGAGAGGAAATTCTGCGATCGCGCCTTGCACCCGATCAATCATACTGGTGTAGAGTTCACCACCCGGTTTCCAATCCACCGCCAAATTCGTACCCCCCTTGGCATATTTCACCAAGGCGACGGTTTCATTTAACGACTCTGCAATTCCTTGTCCTAGGGTAATCTCTGGACCAAACCCAACTCCGTTGAAGACGCGACTAAAGGGGAACGGTTCTGTGGGAACTTGCAACGGAACCCAATTATTATCCTGATCATACCACAGCACGTTATCCTGAGGGTGTAGCCAGTGATCCGACAACTCGTTAAGATTTGACCGAGAACCAACCATATTCGACTGACCGGCTAGAATAAAAAGCTTAATCGAAGATGGATAACTACCGCTGTAACTCGGATCATTCTCATGACCCAAGGAAAAGGCTTGTCCAGGTGAAATGGATAAAAGTAGGGTAGTGCAAACCATCAAGCCCAGATAGGCTAGAGTACTTTTAGTCAAGGTAATAGGATTCACTTGTTTAACCTTTAACGTTTAACGTTTTTTGTGTTTCTCTAAGATTTTCCCCACATCCCACACCCCATACCCCACACCCTGCCTACCTTTGACTTAGCTTGTCACCCCTTCAGCCTAGGGAGTTAACCGCAGATAGCCTAGCAACGCATCAAGATTGGATAGGGTTTTAACCTTATTTAATAATCTAGCTGCCTGGGGAGAGGGGATCAACGTCATCACAGCAATTGTATACCCAACTTTAGCCAGAACCCGCGCTTTGATCAAACTTGGATCATATTTTATCGCCTGACTCAGCAATCTGGCGGCGGTTATTCCGCGCTGTCGATTAGGATATCCCTGGAGAACTTTAAAGGTAAGATACTTGTAAATATTGGCAATACTATCATTCTTAAGGTGTTGTAAAGAGTCCGGGGCTTGAGTAAACGCCTTTTCAATCACGCGCCAGCAAGCAGATTCCATGCGCGTCACATTGGTTGAGGCTGAATCAGCGGACACCCGATACAAAATTTGCACCTTAGGAACCACAACAAACGGATAGCGAGAGGCTAACCGTAACCACATATCCCAATCTTCAGCCGGTGTCAGAGACGGCTCAAAATTCCCCACTTCCGTTAGGGCTTGCCTTCTTATTAAAGGAATTGAACCATTTTCTAAAAAATCAACCAGTAACAGTTTGGCATAGACATCCCCATTGTCTGAGACATAGCTACCGCGCCGGAGAAATTCTCCCGATTCATTAATACTATTTGTCCAGCTATAAGCCAGCGCTGCTTGAGGATTCTGTTGTAACGCCTTAAATTGAGCGTCTAGCTTATCCGGCGTCCAGAGATCATCGGCATCTAAAAAGGCGATAAATTCACCCGTTGCATGGCTGATTCCTCGGTTACGACTAACCGCTTGATTTGCATTAGGATAGGAAAATATTTTTAATCGAGGGTCAGAAATCGTTGCCAGAACATCTAAGGTTGAATCGGTAGAACCATCGTTGATTACAATGATTTCTAAATCGGTGAACGTTTGCTTTTGAACCGATTCAACTGTCTCTCTTAGTGTTTTTTCACCATTATAAACGGGAATAATTACCGAAATTGTTACCATATTTATTTTTGAATTAATTCGGGAAAATTAAATCTCAAATGAGCTAGTAAAGCACTAACATTAGAAGTTCCCTTCATTTTTTGGCGCAACTTCTGCGCCTGTTGCGTCGGTAAAAGGTTGGTAATCATAATATTAAACAACACTTTCCATGTCACTCGCACCCGCAGCATTGACGGATCATATTTGAGCGTTTGCCAAAGAAATCGGATCGCAGCTTGTCCTGTCTGGCGATTCGGATACCCATCAAACGCTTTAAATAGAAGATATTTATACATATTCCCTAAACTATACTTTTTGAGATAGTACCAGGATGCCGGGGTTTGAGAAAATACCCGTTCAATTACGGTTAAAACCGCTTGTTCTAAAACCACAACATTTGAGGAAATGGAATTCGTTGAAACGCGATATAAAATATGGGGATATGGAACACCGACAAACTCGTATTTAGCCGCTAAACGTAACCACATGTCCCAATCTTGACAAGCGGATAGAGATTCATCAAACCCCCCCAATTCCGCAATCGCTTGCTTGCGAATTAATGCATTAGAACCATTGGATAAAAAATTGATAATTAATAATTCGGCTAAAACATTTCCATTAACAGTAACACTTCCCCCGTGACGCGAAAATTGACCCGATTCATCAATACAATCCGTCCAGCTATAAGCAACAGCCGCTTGGGTATTGGTTTGCAAGGCGTTTAATTGCGCCTCTAGCTTATCGGGCGTCCACAGATCATCTGCATCTAAAAAACTAACGTATTCACCAGCCGCTTGGGCAAGTCCCCGGTTTCGGCTGATATTTGCCCCCGCATTCGGGTAAGAGGAGACTTGAATTCGAGGGTCTGAAATGCGTTTAATAATGTCTAACGTGGCATCTTTAGAACCATCATCGACAATCAGTAATTCAAAATCGGTAAAGGTTTGATTTAAAACTGATTGAACCGTCTCTTGGATAGTTTTTTCGGCGTTGTAGGCAGGAATAATAACAGAAATTATTGGCATGTTTATAGATAAAAATAATCAACCTGATGTTAACCGATTAAATTAATCACTCTTTTTTAGAGATAACTTTTCGTTGAATGACTGCCTCGACTATAGCGGTAGGTGGATTTTGTTCTCGGAGATGATTTTGGATTCTCGACTGAATATAATCTTTGGGCAAAAAATCCACAATCAGAAACCGAATCACTTTATTGATATAACAGAATATATAGTTCCAAATGGGAATCACTTGTTTATCCCGATTACTGGAATGCAAATTCACAATTAACCATATATTTTGATTGGCTTTCAAACTGGTCAACCCTTTAATAATTTTCCAGCGACTCGCTAAATCAGGCTGTAAGTACCATTGCATCCAATAGGGCATATAGCGCGTAAAGTCGCTGATTGTATAATCGGTGCTGGCTTTCAGGTTACAGGATAAAATAACCCTAAACCCTGCTTTCTTGACCCGCATGATATACTCATAGTCACTGCCATGATGGGGAAGTCTAACGGTGTCAGGAAAACCAACCTGATCAACAATTTTTCTGGGAATAACGACAATGTTACCACATAGCACATCTGCCTCTAACTCGTCAGTGGTGGAAAAAGCATTGATATTACTAACTGGCTGTCTATCTTTCTGCCCACTGTAAACAATCCAATCAGTGTACGTCTGATCCAAAACAATACCACCGACAACGGTGCTGTCATAGTTGCCTGAATAACAAATTTTAATCAGATTGGCAATAAAATTATTTGAGATGCAAATATCGTCATTTAACCAAACCAGATACTCTGCCTCTAATGCGTTAATAGCATACTCCATTCCTTTCACAATAGCACCTGCCCACCAAAGGGAACCATCTGCCTCAATCAGAAAAACGCTGGGAAACTGAGTTTGAATCATTTCCTTGGTTCCATCGGTGGAACCATCATCGACGACAATGATAGAGACTCCTTGTCTATTTTCTTGTTGAATTTGCCAAGTGAGTTGAGTTAAGATATTCTGGGTATAGTTTTTTCGGTTTCTAACAGGGATAATCAAGATAATTTGTCGGTCGTTGCTCATAGATTGGGTAACTCAGAGGAGGACATCAACACCTTAATCAACTTATACATCTGTCTGCTTCATCTAAAATAAGATAAAGAACTGAGAAAACTTCCCCAAAAAAATTCTAATTCACAAGCCGCAATTAAATCCCGTTTAACCTGTCCTCGATATTTCATCACATGCAAGATAATACGACGCAAGTTACCGAGTAAAGTGCGGATAACGATAACTGGTTGTTGTTGAGGAGTCGCATTAATCAGGCGCAGTTGACAGGTGGCTAATCCACAGCCACGAGAAATAGACAATAAGTACTTTTCTTCTAATCGCCAACCTGGTATTTGATGGTAGGTATGTAAATCAGGATGGTACCAAATTCCCCACCCAGCTTTATACATATATAACAATGGTTCATAGTCTTCTCCACCCAACATTGAACCTGCCAATCTCCCTTTTAATTGAGGACGTTGGGGAACGCTTTCATGCCAAGATTTTCGACGAACCACTAACGCCGCTGCTGTGGGTAATCTCAAGTTTTGCGGTTCAAATTGATGGGGTGTGGAACCATGTTCTCGAATGGCTAAAAAGGCTTGGATGCGTTGAAAGTTTTCTGGCGGTTCGACTTCAAAGTCGCCATGAATTTGCCCACTAAATGCACCGGCTTGGGGATGTTCCTGGGCAAAGGTATACGCTTGGGCTATCCAGTCTGGATTGGGTAAGTTATCATCATCTAAAAATCCA
>CAKZMA010000079.1 GCA_937127375.1 uncultured Coleofasciculus sp.
ATAAACAGCCTTTTGTGGGTTACGGATATGATGGATTTTGGCAACCTTGGCGAGGTGAAGATAATCCGGCATCACCTATTGTTCTGCCTAATGGCTTTGTTCCGCAACATTCTCACAATGGTTATTTAGATATTGGTTTAGAGTCTGGTTGGTTAGGATTGACTCTATTTATTGTTACCTTACTCATTAATATTTACTATGGAGTTTTACATTTAATTCAGTGCAAAGAGCCTTCGGCTGCAATGCCTCTGGTAATTATTACCTGGATGGCGTTAATTAATGTCACAGAGAATGGGATTAATGACTTATCAGTAAGTTGGGTATTTCTAGTGTTAATAACAACTCGGTTAACAATGGAAATGGTAGAAAACAATTCAAAGAAATACTCTGAGAAGCAGGAATACTTGAGTTTAGGTACAAGGGGACTGTAAATTTTTAGTTAACTGACGCTTTACTCAGTATTTAAATTTCTAAAATCTGACTAGATTTAATCGGGTGCAATTATCCTAAATGTTAAACAAATTAGCCGCGATCACTCAACGATTAAGTCCTGGGTTACGCCAGGTTCTAGGTAACACGTCTTGGCTATTGGCTGATCGGATATTCCAGATGGGGCTGGCTTTAGTTGTCAGCATTTGGGTAGCTCGTTATCTCAAGCCACAAGACTATGGTTTACTGACGTATGCCATTACCTGGGTTTCCATGTTCGGTGCGATCGCGGATTTAGGTTTAGGTACGATCGTGGTTCGGGAAATTGCTCGTGAACCCTCGGCTCAAAATAAGAACTTAACCCTAGGAACAGCTTTTGTTCTACGACTAATTGGTGGCGTGGTAACTGTAGTGATTACAGTTTTTACCATTTCTCTAGTCAAACCCAATGAAATTGTTACCCGTTGGTTGGTTGGTATTGTGGCAACGGGTACGATTTTCCAGGCGTTTGGCACAATTGATTACTGGTTTCAGTCACAACTTCAGTCCAAGTATATCGTTGTTTCACGGAATTTTGTCGCTATCTGTACTTCAGCACTGAGACTAGGCTTAATTTATATACAAGCTGCTGTTATTGCCTTTGCTTGGGCTAAATTAGCTGAAACAGCTTTGATGGGACTAGCACGAGTCGTTTCCTATCGCATTAACGGCAATTATTTGAGTTCATTGCGCTTTAGCTGGACACGGGCAAAAAGCCTCCTCCAAGAGAGCTGGCCCCTGATTTTGTCAGGTATAGCTATTTATGTGTATTCCAAAATTGATCAAGTTATGCTAGGCTCTATGTTAGAAGACACGACCGAATTGGGGTTCTATTCAGTTGCTGTAAAATTATCAGAGATTTTCGATTTTATCCCTATTATTATTGCTCAATCTGTTTTACCTAAACTGGCAAAAGTAAAATCTGAAAGTAATGAAATATATTATAAATACTTCCAGATATATTTTGATATAATGATGCTTATGTGGTTAGTCATCGCTCTCCCAGTTTCTCTGCTTTCTCCTTACATTATAGACACCCTCTATGGACAAGCCTACGCCGCAGCTACCCCTATATTATCGCTTTACGTTTGGGCACAGTTTGGAACGAATTTCGGGATGGCAAGAAGCAACTATCTTAATGTAGAAAGTAAGTTACAGTATTCTTTATATCTCAGTTTATCTGGTGCGTTTATTAACATAGCATTAAACTTTTTTCTAATTCCAAATTTTGGAGCCATAGGAGCTACAATAGCTACTATTATCACCTACTTTATCGTTATTATTGTGCTAAATTTTGTCTTAAACGATTTGAGGTTAGTGGGTGTAATGATACTGCGGTCTCTCAATTTGTACAAAGCCTATAAAAGAATATTAGGATTAGTCCAATGATTAAAATTAAACCTGAAATTGAACATAATTCCAATTGTCCCTATTGTCAAAGCAACTTACAACCTGTCCAGGTCAACTGGCATGGTATGTATACTTACATTGAATCTCAATGCCCCCGTTGCAATTCCCAACTTTTAGAGAGTCTTGAAATTAGCCATGTTATTGACCATCCTTACCAGATTGACGTAAGCAAAGGGCAAATTTGGGGTGACAAGACAGCCAAGGATCATGCACAACACTTGTTTAAAGCTCTGGAAAATTCTATCCCAGAACAACTTAATATTGAACAAGAAATCTTTAAGTCAAACAAGCAAGTTATCTTACTGAACTGTCTAGACTTTATGTATGGACATTGCCTGCTTAAGTTGCTCAATGCCCAAAGGCATTTAGACTCTCATCCTAGTTACGGTTTGGTGGTGATTATTCCACCCTTTTTAAGATGGATGGTTCCTGATGGAGTGGCTGAAATTTGGACAGTCCCGATTCCTCTCAAACAGGGTCTAGGTTACTATCCCAGCTTTTCAGAGTTTGTCAGCGCAGAATTAAAACGTTTTGATGAAGTGTATGTCAGTAAAGCTCATTCCCATCCAAGTCAGTTTGACGTGACTCGGTTCACTCAAGTACCTAAGCATCGCTTTGATCAGGATAAGGAAATTCAAATAACTTATATTTGGCGTGAGGATCGGCTGTGGTTTGATAATGAAAGCGGCTGGACTTCTTTTATTTTTCGAGTTCTGAAAAAATTAAAAATACATAAGCCGATAGTCATACTACAGAATTGGCGAGTGCGTCAGCTATTGAGTCAACTAAGAATGAGTATTCCCTTTTCAAAATTTGCAGTTGCTGGTTTAGGTAAACAGACAAAATTTCCTAGCTGGATAGAAGACTTCCGAGTGGATAAGTTTGACGAAAAAAGTGAGAGGGGACTATGCAAAATCTATTCAGAAAGTCGCTTAGTTATCGGAAGGCACGGTTCCAATATGCTTTTACCCTCAGGTCATGCTGGCATGACACTTGATTTGATGCCAGATGGTCGCTGGAATAACTTGGCTCAAGATATTCTCTATCAAGAAACCGATCCAAGAATAGCGTCATTGCGCTATCGCTACATACCCCTTCATACGAATCTTAATCGCATCGCCTCTATCGCTTCAAAGATGGTTTTGAGGTATTCACATTTACACGCACAGATGATAGCTGAT
>CAKZMA010000080.1 GCA_937127375.1 uncultured Coleofasciculus sp.
AGGTGTGTACTCAGATTTTAACCTCAGAGGGGGAAAAAGAACTTCGCGATCGCGATTCCTGGAAGCAACGCAGTAATGACCTCGCCGCGCAAGGGTTACAGCATAAGCGATGGTGAAAGCTCCCGCGTTTCAACCGGGAGATGAAACCAAGCGATACGTTTAGTTTAGCAACTTTAGTTGCGAGTGTTAGGTATCTTGTGTTATAATTTTACCATAAATTAATTGCGGTAAAATGATTGTCTACGAAGGTAAGCTAAAAGGTAAAGAGTATCAGTATAGAAGGCTTGATGAAGCCATCCGTACTGGTTTGTTTATTCGTAACGCCTGCCTTCGCTATTGGGAAGATGGTCAGGCTAAGACCCGCAACGATTTTTCTAAGTATTGTACGATTCTTGGTAAAAGTAAAGAGTTCCCCTGGGCGGGAAAATTAAACTCTCAAGCTCGACAAGCCATGTCTGAGCGAACTTGGGCAGCTATTTCTAGATTCTTTGACAACTGCAAAAAGGTACAGACGTGCCATGGCACGTCTGTACACGGAAAGAAGGGCTACCCTAAGTACAAAAAGAACCTTCCCAATCATGGTTCAGTAGAGTATAAAACGTCAGGATGGAAACTATCAGAGAATCGTGACGCCATCACATTCACTGATGGGTTCAAAGCGGGAACGTTCAAGCTTTATGGGACTCGTGACCTGAACGACTACCAACTCAGCCAAATCAAGCGAGTCAGGGTAGTGCGTCGCGCCGATGGTTATTATGCTCAGTTCTGTATTGACCATGACAGGACAGAGGACAAGAAGCCAACGGGCAATACCGTAGGATTAGATGTCGGGTTGAATCATTTCTATACTGACTCTAACGGACAGACAGTTGAAAATCCAAGATTTCTAAGGAAGTCGGAAAAACAACTGAAGCGGCTTCAAAAGAGAGTATCTAAGAAGTTTAAAAAGGGTCAACCCCAATCTAACAACTACAAAAAGGCTAAACAGAAATTAGCATTGAAGCACTTGAAAGTCAGTAGGCAGCGTAAAGACTTTGCGGTAAAGACTGCATTGTGCGTAGTCCGGTCTAACGACTTGGTAGCTTATGAGGATTTGCAAGTGCGGAACATGGTCAAAAATCACCACCTAGCTAAATCGATTAGCGATGCCGCCTGGTCTGAATTTAGGCGGTGGCTTGAGTATTTCGGGAAAGTGTTTGGGGTGGCGACGGTCGCTGTCAAACCTCACTACACCTCTCAGAATTGCTCCAATTGCGGTTGTGTTGTGAAAAAATCACTTTCGACTCGGACACATAAATGTCAGTGTGGATGTGTTTTAGACCGTGATTGGAACGCTGCAATAAACATACTCAAAGAAGCACTTCGTACTGTAGGGCATACAGGAACTCTCCAGGAATACTGGATAAACGCTTCGGGACAACTCGCCCTCTTGAGTATTGATGAAAATCAATATTCAAAGGTGATTGGATGAACGAAGAATCCCCCGTGCTTCCAGCCGGGGGAGTGTCAAGGATTCTGGCATTGGCACAGAAAAGGGTGAATAGTGAAGAGGCTAAACCCTACGAAGACCTAACCTTTTTAGGTGTCGTGGGCTTACTTGATCCCCCTCGCCAAGAGGTACGGGCGGCAATAGATGAATGTCAAGACGCCGGAATTCGGGTAATTATGGTGACAGGCGATCAACCCGTCACCGCCCGAAATATTGGTGTAGCGGTGGGTTTAACCGATGATCAACAAGCGAATGTGGTGCAGGGGAAAGACCTAAAAAGCCCCGATGAATCTTCTTCTGAGGAACGTCAGCGTTTAATCAAAACCCCGATTTTTGCCCGGGTATCTCCCGAACAAAAGTTGAACTTGATTGCCTTGCATCAAGACACTGGGGCAATTGTGGCAATGACGGGGGATGGGGTTAACGACGCCCCCGCCCTACAAAAAGCGGATATCGGTGTGGCTATGGGACAACGGGGTACCCAGGTGGCGAAAGAAGCGGCGGATATGGTGCTGCAAGATGACGCCTTTGCCTCCATTGTCGCGGCGGTGGAACAGGGTCGAGCCATATTTAACAATATTCGCAAGTTCACGATTTATCTACTATCAGGGAATGTCGGTCAAATTATGGCTGTCACCGCCACCTCGTTAGTCAATGCGCCTTTACCCATCTTGCCCCTACAAATCTTATATCTGAATATCATTAACGATGTTTTCCCCGCCCTAGCGCTGGGTGTGGGGGAAGGGTCTCCCGCCCTCATGGAACAACCTCCCCGTGACCCTAAGGAGTCGATTATCACCAAACGCCACTGGTTTGCGATCGCGGGATATGGTTTAATCATAGCTGCCCCGGTTTTGGGTTCCTTTTACCTGGCATTCAACTGGTTAGGATTGGACAAAAATCAAGCGGTTACAATTTCCTTTCTCACCATCGCCTTTTCCCGACTTTGGCACGTCTTCAATATGCGCGATCGCGGATCAGGTGTACTGGTTAACGAAGTCACCCGCAATAAGTACGTCTGGGGTGCCCTGATCCTGTGTACTGGATTACTCGCCATTGCCATTTATCTGCCCATCCTCTCCGATATCCTGCAAACTCATGCCCCTAGCCTACAGGGTTGGTTACTCATCATGGGAATGAGTTTAGTTCCCTTAGTCATTGGGCAAATTGCCAAGTTAATCGCGGATCAAAAGAAATCCTCGTAGGGGTTTGGTTCCAAAACCCGGTTGGGTTACCAAACCCTGTGAAATGACAAAGGACAAGGTTTCTACAATTGCCCTGTTCCCTGTTCCCTGTTCCCTGTTCCCTGTTTCCTGACAGATGAAATATGCCTCTTGAGGTAGATGCCAGCCCTAACGCTGCTATCCTAGGTTAAAGTGTTAACCCAGAACATGAAAAATCCTCAAAATAATCTGAAATTCATACAAATCGTTTTTCTGTCTTTACTGGATCATTCACATAAAACTGGGAAATCAGGACATTCAAAGTCCTGAACCATGACCTGAAACACAAGGAGAAAACTATGCCCGACAATACAGCTTTCTTAGAAAAAGTCAAAAAGCAGGGTTCCTTAGAAGACATCTATGACGCCCGCGATGTAACTGAAGTCGTATTCCGCACCATGCGCGACTTAATGAACACAGACGCTTCAGATCGGGTCGAATCAGAATTGCGTCAAAATGATGGATCTGTGCCGACTCCAGCCGAAGAACAGCAGAAAGAAATTGCCGATCTTTGGAAAGATACTAATCCAATTGTCAGCTTCCTGAGTCGGATTCGTCCCCCTCTCGAATTTGATGCTGATACCTTCTTGTTTAGAATCCGTCAAGAAGCCAGCTTACCCAAAGGCGTTAGCCCAGAAACCGTGGTTCAAGCTATCTTTTCCGCCACAAAAGATGAGTTATCTCAGGAACGAGTCAAAGAAGTTGCTGAGTTTTTACCGCCTAAAATTAAACAAATGTGGCAGCAAGCGTAGTTAGTTATTTGTCCTTGGTCATTTGTCCTTGGTCATTTGTCCTTTGTTTGAATGTGTAGGGGCGGGTTTTACCGATAACCCTGGGGTTCCAACCACTAACTGACCTAAACCCGCCCCGACCAAGTCCGATAATTTTAAATATTTAAGGAGAGGTCAAATCGGTAGTCAATTACTGTCGCACATCGGTTACACGCCAACTCAGCTTAAGATTTATCCAGAAATTCCACACCGTAACCGCCGCGATCGCGATCAACTTAGAAACATATTCATTGATGCCAAAGACATTAAACAACAAATTCACAAGTAACACATTGAGAATGAGTCCGGCTAAACAGATTAAATTGAACTTTAAAAATCGTTTAAACCGCTTACGCCATCCCCGTTGATGTCGAGAAATATCGCCAAACGTCCATACATCATTCCACAAAAAATTGTTTAAAATCGCGACTTCGGCTGACAGAATCGCACTGCGGGTTAATCCCAATTCTACATGCTCTCGCAGCAGATAAAAGACCGCCATATCCACAAATACACCACTAAAGCCGACTACACCAAAGCGAATAAATCGACCAATATGTCCGAGAGATAAACGTAAGCGTAGTAAGTGTTGCAAATACTCTACATACTGTTTCCAGGTTACCTTACTTTCCCCCGCTTGACGCTCTTGAAACACATACCCCACTTCCCCAATCCAAGGGACTTTCCCTCGACCCAAGACTTCAATTAAAATTTTGTAACCCAGGGGACTCAGAGGACGACCGACTAAACATTGACGGCGCACCATAAAATAACCACTCATGGGGTCAGAAACCCGCCCGATGACTCCTGGTAAAAGAATTAACCCAATCGTTTGAGCGCCACGGGATAAAAGTCGGCGGATAATACTCCAATCACTCACGCCACCGCCTTCAACATGGCGACTAGCAACGGCTAAATCGGCTCCCCGTTGGATCTCACTCCATAGCTGCAATAACAGTTCTGGGGGATGCTGGAGATCCGCATCAATCACCCCCAAAACCTCTCCCCGCGCCGCTTGCCATCCCCGAATTACAGCAGTAGACAGTCCTCGTTCATCAATCCGCCGCATGACTCGTAGCTGAGGATAATCCGCCGTGAGTTCCAGCGCCACTTTCCAGGTGTCGTCTGGACTATTATCATCCACGACAATGAGTTCATAGTCTCCCGCTAATTGGGAATCGAGTAATCGGCTCAATTGCTCGACAATCTGGGGAATATTCTTCGCTTCTTTGTAAGTGGGAATAATTAGGGAAAACCGTAAGGGACGTTCTTCCGTTGTGGATAAGACAGTAGTTACATCCGGAACCACAAAGGAACCGGATGGAACAGGGAGCAGGGAATTCGGGGGATTGACATTCATTAGCTGTTTTTGACGTTTGATTTAAGCAGCTTTATTGCATTTCGCGCAGCGAGTATGACGTAGTTTGCTTCTTTGCAGGAGCGAGTATAACATAAGACATAAGACGATCAAATCCATTAACTTTCATCTTTCTCACCGACTTATTGAGAACGTTGATAGAGGTGAAGAATGAATTGGTCTTCTTCCATTGTTCCCACTAGTGGCTGGGTTTCTAGCAACTGGAATTGGGACTTTAAAGTGGTCTGGATGTTTTGTTGAAACTTCAGTTTTTCGGCTTCTGTTTTGGGCTTTGACCATATCGGATCACCGCTATCTAACCAGAGTACACGAGAAAAATTACCCGTTTGAGTATTCAAGGTTTTCTCTAATACCGGAGCCAGTTTCGCAGGGGATTGCGCCAATAAGGTTACGGGCAAATCTGGGGGAATATAATAGGCTAAGCGGAGGACGTGACCCCAAGCCTGAGAATTCATAGCGATTAAGGTGGGAGTTGTGGGTTCTTGGGCTATGATGTCGGCAATTTGATGGAACATCCGGCGATCGCGTAATGTGAAATCCCCGATACTGATCACTAGATAGAACCCTAACACTATCGCGGCGGCGAGGGGTCGCCATTTTCCCATTGTCCGCTCAATCCAGGCAGCGATTAAGAGCAAGCATCCGGGTAAAATAAAGATCATTGATCGCCCCCAGCCAAAGCCAACGGTGAACTGACCTTTGAGGATATCTACCATTAGCGCCAGAACCAGGGGAAAAATCCCCAATAGCAACGCCACACCCAAAACTGTGTAGTGATGCTGACGCCACAGCCTGATACTACAGACAACCAAGAGTGCGATCGCGCCTATCCCAGCGATAGTAGCACTCTCCACGGGCAAACTGGTAATCCAATCCCCCAACACTAAATGAATTCCTAGGGTTTGTACCACTCCTTCTAGATGTTTCCCTACCGTTTCTATCCAGGTTTGAGTCCCGCCAAACCGCTCTAAATCAGCATTTCGTAGCTGTTGTCGGGTTCCCCATAATACCCAAGGAATCATTAATATGATCCCCGCCGCAAACCTTAGTCCATGTTGCCACCAATGTTGCCGATCTAACCATAAGACTAAGACAGCCAGAGCCACAATAAAAAAGGCAAAGTAATAAAAGGTGAGAAACCCGGCGGTGATAGAGCCGATGAAGACCAGATTCCATAAGAGTTGAATGTAGAAACTCGAAGACTTACCGTCTTGGTGTCCCTTGTCGGGAAACCTCTGCTTTTGGGGATCAATTAATTCCAGCGCCGCCCAAGCACTGAGAATCACCCATAGCAACAGTGGACTATACATACGGACATTGAGCGAGTGAAAGAGATAATAGGCATTAGTGCCTAAAAGAGCCGCCAATAACAAGCCCCCGTAATGACCCAACACACGACGACCTAAACCGTAAGCGCTACCGATCGCACCGATACTTAATAAAACGTTTAAGCTGCGCGTAGCGGCTACCCCATTACCGAACAATCGCAACCACAGATGTTGACCCAGAAAAAATAGAGGGGGATGGGGTTCAGCCGCTAATCCTTGGAGTAATTTCTTCAAGGTGGCGGGGATATCGCCGATGCCGTTTTCTACAGGTAAACTCAGTAACGGGGTATAGTCAGCTAAGGTAACAGGCAATTCCTTGGGCGTAGAATAGTATCCTTTTTGACCCGTAGACAGCAGCAGGGACAACACCTCGTCGTACCAAAATTCTCGGTGACTTAAGTTAACGAGTCTTAACAGTACTGCGATCGCGATCGCGATCAGTAATGCCCAAGAAAATGTCCGGGAGAGTTTAGAGAGGGGAAAACTTCGGCTCATCAGAGAGGGCGATAGACACAAGAGTAGGTTCTTTGCCAGTTTAATCGATCATTTGGCGGTATTTTTCTGTAGCTACATTAATCTTGACGAAAAAGGCGGGAGTGCAATCCATCCTCCCAGAGAGTTTATCGTGCGATCGCTCTTTTCCCTGGGGAGTTCCCCCTCTTCCCTATCTGACTTTTCACGGCATATAATTTTGACCCAACGCGCTGAAGAATCAGGCATGGTACGTAAATATGTAGGGGCGGGTTTCACTACTATCTTTTAGGTTGCACCCAGATGCGACTAAACCCGCCCCGATTCCCAGGTTTCGTGAATTCCCGTGAAAGCTTCTTCTGGCTACTCAGTCCCACGCCAGTAATAGTCTAAGAGTTGATCACTCATTTTACTGGTCAACTGAATAAGTAGTATAAATAAAATGATTACAAAATTATCGCAATTGCTGGGTTTAGGATTAGCTATCAGTTTAAATCCTTTCTCCTTTCCTACTTTTAGACAGGCGGCGCTATCTCAATCAACCACTGAATTTAGAACCTTTATGGATTGGTGTCTCAATCAAGAGAAGCTGTCAAGAGGCGCTAAACATACTGTTCAGACTTTGCTCCGGTATGTCGAAACTAATGATTGTCAGCAAGCCGCTCAATAAATCGCGATAATTTATGATCTCAATTTGTATCTTTAGATAATCAATTGTAGGGGCGGGTTTAGCCGTTTAATGTTGGAATCCTACCGATAACCTCTCAACAAAACCCGCCCCTCGTCATAAAAGGGCGGTATATGTAGCGAATGTTACCATTTGGCAGGATTTTGGGTCGAACCGTTGTTCAGTGGCGATAGCGTCGTTGCCGTTAAGTTTATCAACCATGATAAACCGAGGAACATGGAGCTGTTCCGACAATAGTGTATTATACTTTTTGTCAGCATAATATATTCCCGATAATTAGCCAAGCTGAATTGTCATCAAACGTTGATATTTGCACCATTTAAGCTTGACAAATTTTAGGATTTCAGCAGGAAGAAGACTGAT